>JAAZBA010000020.1 GCA_012514045.1 Clostridiales bacterium
ATATCTATACAATCCCCACATGGTATCTTGGCGTATTCATGGCTTCATCCGCCACAATAATCCGCCATGATATCATGCAGGAATACTTCCCGGATCGCGCCGATGTAAAAAGCATAATCACAATGGACGAAATCTACGACATGCTGGTAGATTACAAGGCAAAGAACCCGAAGACAGCTTCTGGACAGGACTTTATCGGTTGGACAATGACAGAATACGGCTATCCTTTGTTCCGCCAGATCTGGGGCAACTACGATGAACTGTATCCCACCGGGGAAGACACAGTTGAATACTTTGCCACAAGACAGCAGGAGCAGGATATGCTTGTATACCTCAACAAGCTTTATAGAGAAGGCTTCATGGATCCGGATATGTTCCTGAACACCCAGGATGAGCGCAACGCCAAGCTCTCCAATGAGTCCTGTATAATAACGATGGATCATCAGGCTGGTTACTCCGCCGTAAACTCAATGATGCATGAGGAAGACGAGAACAAGTATCTTGCGTACTATCGTGTGGTATCCGACGCAGGTCAGGACGGCTACAGAGCCCATTCTCCCTTTGGAGGTAACGGTACAGTTATAATGACAGCCTGTAAGGATGTTGAACGCGCACTTGAATTCATTGACTTCTGCTGTGAGCCGAAGAACAATTTCATGCTCTGCGCCGGCCAGCCCGGAACATGGTACGATGAGGTAGACGGCAAGGTAGTTCCCAATATAGAGGCTCTTCAAGCTGAGGGCGATCTGTGGGCACGTTTCCGTAAGGTCGGCGCCTACAAGTATGTCGGTTGGCTTCGTGAAGGTCCCGACCCGCGTCTCGGCGATTACTGGACATACAACGCCTCTAGCCTTATCCACTTCTCCTGGGCGGCTGAGCTCGACTACAGTCAGAACCACAGAATCATTAACTGGGACGAGGAAGACCTCACAAATCCGGGTTACTTTATCGGTATCGCAGTCGACGCTTCGAGCGATGAGGGTATCATAAAGCAGAAGATTGACGACATATATAACCGCGCGTTCCCCGATATCCTCAGAGCCGAATCTGAAACCAAGGCTATGGAAATCTACAACAAGGCTATCGACGAAATGACCGCCGCCGGACTTGACAAGTATCTTGAGGCTATTGCTCCGAGATTTTTCGCTAGAAAGGCTGCGATCGACGCTGTCGGATAATACAAATCGCGAATTTGCGCCTCCCCGCTGCGCTTACAGCGGGGAGGCTTTGTGAAACAGGGGAAAACGTTCCGGAGAGAAGGGACGTGAAATTACCGTTATAATTTATTTAAATTCCAAAATAAGGGGAGGAAAATGTGATATGTCTGAAGTAAAACTCTATAATAAGCTATCTGAGCTGCCGCTGGGCAAGATCACAGCCAGAGGTTGGATCAAAGAACAGCTTGAGCGCAGCCGTGACGGCATGGGCGGCCATCTCGACGAGCTGGAGCCCAACATGATTGCCCACCCCTACGTCACCCGTCAGACGGATGAGAAGTGGGGCGCTGTTAAAGCCGGCTGGGGAGCCGAGATATCCGGCAACTACTGGTACGGTCTCATCAACCTCGCCTTTACCCTCAACGATCCCGGCCTTATCGCCAAGGCTGAAAAGTGGGTTAACGGCTGCCTCGCTAACGCCCGCGAGGATGGCTACCTCGGAACCTACACCGAGAATGACAACCTTTTGGACGACTACAACGGCTGGGGGACTACCTGCGGAATGCGTGCCCTTATGCACTACTACAACGCCACAGGCCGCAAGGACGTCATCGATGCCGTTTACCGCTGCATGCTGTGGTTCTGCGACAACTGGGCAGGGGACAGGAAGACACGCTACGCCGGCAACGCGCTTATCGACGCGATGAGCCTTTGCTACACCTACACAGGAGACAAGAAGCTTCTGAAGTTCGTTGACGAGTATCTTGATTACCTCAACCGCAACGACCTCTACCTCAACTCTCTCAACGCCATGCTGGATCCAAAGCTCACCTACAACTCCAATCACGCCGCCACCTATGTATGGCTTCCCAAGTACATGGCTTCCGCCTATCAGGCTTCCGGCAATCCGGTACACCTGCAGGCTGCGGAGAATGTGGTAAACAAAGCGATGAAAGTATACCTGCCCAACGGTGGTATCGCCAGTAATACAGAGTATCTCTCCCCCACATCTTCTGTCACCGAGACAGAGTACTGCACATATTCCTTCTACAACTCCGCTCTCATGCAGATGTCAGCCGTCACAGGCGATCCCAAGTACGGTGATATGGTTGAGCGTATATGCTTCAACGGAGCCCAGGGCGCCCGCAAGAAGGACGAAAAGTGCATAGCTTACTTCACATCCATGAACCAGATATTCTCCACTGATCAATCTGACTTTGTTGGCGGAGACAACGGTGTATACGCTCCCTGCTATCCCGTTTCCTGCTGCCCGGTTGTGTCAGTGTGGATCATGCCGGAATTCGTCCGCTCCATGGCTCTTGTGGACGGTGACGGCAACATTTACCTCAACCACTATGGTCCTGCCTCCATGGACTTCGGCGATATCAGAATTGAGGAAGAAACCCTGTATCCTTTCCGCAACAGCATTAAGCTAACAGTCTCCGGCTCCGCCGCCAGGAAGCTCTTTATCCGTATACCCCAGTGGTGCAGCGAATCCTGCGTAAAGGTCAACGGCAGCTGCGCCGGCGAAGGTGAAGCAGGTACATATTTTGAGGTATGCTCCGCTCTGAGCGATGGTGATGTCATCGAAATCTGCTTCAAAGCAGAGGTCAGGATGTCCAAGCTGGATGACTCCGACACGTATTCCCACTACCCGGTGTATTTGGAATATGGCGCTCTTCTGTTCGCTCTCCCGATTCCCGAAGTATGGAAGGAAATCCCCGGCAATCCCCGCACGCCGCTTCCCGAGGGCTGGCACTGGTATAATGTCACTCCGAATCTCATCTGGGACGATCGAGGAGACATATACGAGCAGCAAGGTCTGAGAAAATACAACATCACCTGGAACGTGGCAATAAACGAGAACCTGCCGCTTGACAAGATTGAGGTTATCGAAGAGGAGACAGAGGGCTACGTTTGGGAGGATCCGAAGCTTAAGATGAAACTTCCGGGCTACAAGGCGATATTCTCATATGCTCCATATATCCGCAAGACACACGAGGTTTATCAGTCTCCCATCGATGTACAGGAGGAGCTTGAGCTTGAGCTTGTTCCCTACGGCTGCGTGAATCTGAGAATCACCTGCTTCCCGAGAGCAAACATATAGCATATAATAATAAGAAATACGCCTCCAAAATTGTCGGGGGCGTATTTCTTATGCCGAATATTTAATATTTCTTGTCATACATCGGCGCAGATAACAAAATCCGCGTTTTTTTCAATCTCAAAATGCTCAAAATAGCGGTTTTCCATAGGAATCCAGCGCTCAATAAACATTTTATGCATCTCCTTCCCATTGCGAAGGAGGATCCTCCTGCTCTGCTCCTTCGAAGACAGCTTCAGGAAAACACGAATGGTGTATATGTCACCGTGGGCAGGGTGAAGACAATAGCTTCCCTCCGTAAGACGAAGGCTTGATGGTGGGATTTTCTTTTCTCCGTTATAATCCATTATTGAGCAGTCGAAGATCCGATAGGAGAAGCCTTTTCCCGTCCGGATTCCCTCGGCGCATTCCAAGATAAACCGCTCCGAATGCACATTGCCTCCAGGAGAGTTAAGCCGCTCAGGCGTCCGCAATTCGGGAGGAAGGAAGAAATCATCCATCCGTACCGCCTCGGTGCCGTAAACTCTTTGTATTATGTCGCAAAGGGTGCTCTTTCCGGAGCCGCACATACCGTCAATCCCGATGGAAATGTACATCCCTTCAGATAAATCCCGCTCCAATCTCGAAAAAAGCGGCAGAAAAAGGGCGTACATCATCGGAAGCACCCGATAGGCAGGGCGATATTCCTCCCTGTAACGTTTACTGTGGCCTATCACAGAGGGAACGCGAAATTCTTCAAGCTCAGAAGAGTCAAAGTTGAAAAATCCCTCGCGGCAGAGAATCTCAGCCTCGTAAAGCTTTTTATCATAGCCCTCGGGGACGATTTTGTAGTTTTCCGCTCCGTCGACGCAGAGCTTTGACAAGGCAGAGACTTCTAATACATCAAGGCAAGGGAGATAGACTCTGCAAACTCCGTTCCCGATGTCCTCGATTTTCGTGTCACAGGGGAGAGCTTTGAGCGACTCATATTCCTCCATCAAACGTTTGTGGAAAGAGGAGGAAAGGATGTGTCCCATGCCGTATTCCGATTGAAAAATGAGCTTAGCAGCGTCTCTCCCGGTCATGTGAGGGTATCGGGAAGCGTGCTCAATCAGTATATCTCTGAAATTCTTCATTGTTTTTATAAGTTTCGCTTTCTTAAGGGCAATATTAATATATTAAGGATTATTCCCGAAGCCGAAACAACCGCAACCAATTTTTGAGCCTGTTCACGTTAATTAGCGTATCAATGATCATAACGAAATAGATAAATCCCGCAAAAACTATATCCGGTTCATCGTTTGGCTGGATTTTATTCTCCGCAGTATAGTTATTTGCGTTCAAATTCCGGGAAGATGCCGCGGGAGAGCCCCTGTTCGTAAGGACCGTTGCAGCTCTTCCATTCGGGACTGGTTTGAGTTTCATAGCGGCAGATACCCATAACATTGGGAATTCTCTCATAGACACGTCGGTACAGTTCCCGGGCGGGCAAGGTGTCACCGGGGCTCATGCCCAGGGCGACGAAGGTGTCCAGGTCCTTTTTCCGATCCCGCAGGTGGCACAGAGCGACACAAAGCCCTCGTTCCTGGTTGTAGGCGTGGCAAGGAGGACAGATACAGCAGTCTTGTGGGCCTTCCACAAGAGTGACAGGGATATCGGGGTTCTCCCGAAATTTTATCAGCGCCTCGCATAGGTTATCTTCTGCCAGTGGCTCCAGCTGGGGATGACGAGCCAGATAGCAGACAATGCACAGCAGATGATGTGCCCGGATGACTACTCGATCTGTATCCGCCAACGCGGCGCAAGATATGGTCTTCTGCTCGGCCATTTGACAGGGCAGTTGTGCCCAGGCCAGAGGATGGTTGCCCTTTGAGTAGTATGTACCGTCCGCCAACTCGCATTCTTCCCATTTACCGTAGATATTGTCAGGATAGCGGCAGATACCATACAGATCAGGGATAAGTTCGCTTACGCGTGTCAGAAGGTCTCGGGCAGTACGGGTGTCCGTGGGACACAAGCCCAGCCGCTGCAGCACGTCCAGGTCCTGCCTGCGCTCCGCGGGCGTCTGTGAATCAAATAGTGCGGTGCGAGCCCCCACCTCGTCAAAGGAAGTTCTCATGATCAAGTGCAGATCGGGGTTTTCCTGTATCCGTTCCCAGAGTTGTGCAATCCCCCAACGTGTTATCCGGCTGCACTGCCCTCCACCCCGCAGGCAGGCTATGCACATTAGCCAGCGCGGCTCGACATCTACCCGCGCAGTCTGGAAATTAGAAGTTTCCTTTTTCATATGGCACTCCCTTTTATTATATCGATCGGCAGTTTTAAATAATAAGAATATGCTCTAATATGGATCACCTATACAGACAAGGTCGCTTCGGCGGTTTCCTCCGAATCGATCTTTTCTTTCAAGGGTATGTCTTCAGAAGAGATGTCTTCAGCGGGCATATCCTGTGCATGAACATCATAAGCGAGGGCATCCTGCGCAGGATCTTCGGGTACCGGTTCTTCCTGCGAGCTTTCTTCCACTGCTGCAGGCGAGGGCACAAATTCCACAGGTATATCTTCGTTAAAAAGTTCCTCATAAGGCAGCTCTTCAGTTTCCGGGACAGGCTCATCAGGCGGCAACGGTTCTCCGGTATCCTTCGAGGTTTCCGCTTCCTGTTCTCCCTTTTGAGACTTACGCTCTTCTTCCCTTTCGAAGGCTGTACGGATGTGATACTTAAAGATATACCTTTGGGAGATATTGACCATGGGTATGCCGGGAATTATTAAGAAGGTTACAAACTTAAGGCTGTTTTCAATGTTACCCAACCTGGAAATAAGCCCCGCCACCGCAAACATAAGGGCATAGACAAGCCACACAATGGAATTTGCTATGTTGTAGCCTCTGGGATTATAGAGCTTTTCCGGGTTTATGTCGTAGCGGTACCATATACTCACAGGGTTTCGCTTTATCAGTGAGTATAGCGCGACGGACGCGAAAATACCGGCGCACAACCAACAGGCTAAAGCCCAGATCTTGTACAGCATAGACACGTCCGTCACCTCTTTATTATATATTTGGCGCTGTTCTCCTTACAGCATTCTCTTTGACATATCCACGCCGCCGATAAGGTGGATGTGGAAATGCTCAACGGTCTGTCCCGCGGTAGGACCGATGTTGGAGATAAGTCTGTAGTCGGAGATTCCCAGCTCATTCGCAATCTTGGCAGCCGCCGCAATCATGTGACCGGCAAGAGCCTCGTTTGTCTCGTTGATTCCCGCGGCGGAGCGGATGTGCTCCTTGGGGATAACGAGAATATGAATGGGAGCGAGGGGATTTATGTCATAGAAGGCGAGAACCTTATCGTCCTCATACGCTTTTTTGGAGGGGATCTCTCCCGCCACTATTTTACAGAAGATACACATTGTGATATTCCTCCTTTAATTTATTTTAGCATGCCTCTCAGATTTGTCTCAACTCCGGCAAGAGCTTCGGGAAGCTTTGAAGCGTCACGTCCGCCTGCAGACGCGCTGTCGGGACGGCCACCGCCGCCTCCGCCAACTACTTTCGCGGCAGCCTTTACAATGTTGCCCGCATGGGCGCCCCGCTTGACGGCTTCCTTACCGCATACAGCGGTGAGCGTAACCTTGCCCTTGGAACACAAGGCCAGAAGAGCGACTATGTTGTCATATTTATCTCTGAGCGCGTCGCCCATGGAGCGAAGCTGATCGGTATTTATGTTCTCAAGGCTTGATACAACAAGGCTTATGCCGTTAACGTCAACAGCCGACTCCATAAGAGAGGAGATCTTGCCTATGGCGATTTCGCTTGACAGCTTCTCAATTACTGATGCGTTTTCTTTGAGTTCTGCCATAACCTGCTCGCCTTTGCGCACAAGGTCATTGGGATTTGTCTTCAGAGCAGCAGCGGTGCTGTCAATTACAGATTGCTTTGAATTAAGCAGTTCCAGCACACCTTTGCCTGTTACGCCTTCGATACGGCGCACACCGGCGGCAATGCTCGTCTCGCTTGTAATTTTGAACAGTCCCGCCATGGAGGAATTCTTAAGATGAGTGCCACCGCAAAGTTCAGCGGAGAAATCGCCGAAGTGAACGACTCTTACTCTGTCTCCGTACGCTTCGCCGGAAAGGGCGATAGCGCCGGCGGATTTTGCTTCCTCAAGGGTCATCTCTGTGGTTCTGCCGGGGAGAGCAGCAAGGATTTTATCGTTGACAATACTCTCTGCCTCAGCTATTTCCTCGGCTGTCATTGCGGAGAAATGGGTGAAGTCAAATCTCACTCTGTCGGGCTCCACAAGGGATCCTGCCTGCCCCACATGATTTCCAAGAACCTTTCTGAGAGCGCCTTGCAGCAGGTGTACAGTGGAATGAGCTCTTGCGATGGCGTCACGGCGCGCCGTGTCGATCTCGCTTCTGACAAAGTCGTCCTCGCTTATCATACCTTTTTCAATAATACCGGTGTGAAGGATTTTTTTATCAGGAGTTTTTTGAACATTTGTTACGCGGAAAACAGCGCTGTCGGTGGAAATTGTACCGAAGTCTGCCACCTGTCCGCCGCTTTCAGCGTAGAAAGGAGTGCTGTCAAGGAGTATGACACCTGTCATACCTGCGCTGACGCCATGCTGACGTTCTCCGTCAGATAAAACAGCCATCACCTTGCCCTCGCCGGAGACATTATCATAGCCTGTGAATACAGAGTCCGCCACATCTCCCAACTCGAGGCTAGACTCAACCCAGCCTAAACCGCCCTGCTTCTCTCTTGCCTTTCTGGCGCGGTCACGCTGAGCCTGCATGAGAGCGTCGAACTGTTCCTTGTCGATTTCCATGCCCCGCTCCGCTAAAATCTCGATTGTGAGATCAACGGGGAAGCCGAAGGTGTCAAAGAGTTTGAAGGAATCGTCTCCTGAGAAAATCTTCTCTCCCTCTTTCTCCAGTTCGTCCATTCTGTCGGAGAGAATTCTTAGTCCGGAGTTGATTGTCTTCTCAAAGCGCTCCTCCTCCAGCATGACGACTTTCTTTATATAGTCACTTTTCTCGATTATCTGAGGATAGGCGCTGCCGCTTACTTCAAAAACCGTATCGCAGAGCTCATTGAGGAAAGGCTCCTGTACTCCCAGCAGCTTACCATGACGGGCAGCTCTGCGGATAAGGCGGCGAAGAACATAGCCTCCGCCCTCGTTTGAGGGGATCACGCCGTCACATACCAGCATAACAGTAGCGCGTATATGGTCTGTTATGATGCGAAGGGATATGTCTGTCTTTCTCGACTCACCGGTCTTTACGCCGCACTTGGCGGAAACGGCATTTGTGATGGCGACCATGGTGTCAACTTCAAAGAGACTGTCCACCTCCTGCAGTATGCAGGCGATACGCTCAAGACCCATGCCTGTGTCAATGTTTTTCTTCTCGAGAGGGGTGTAGTTGTCATTACCGTCGTTGTTAAACTGAGTGAAAACCAGATTCCAGAACTCAACATATCTGTCGCAGTCGCATCCGGGATGGCAGTCGGGACCGCAGGCGTACTGTTCGCCCCGGTCAAAGTATATCTCGCTGCAAGGACCGCAGGGTCCGGAGCCGGTGCCGATTTCCCAGAAATTATCTGCCTTGCCCATGCGGAATATATGGGAAGCGTCCACGCCCACTTCTTTTGTCCAAATGTCGAAAGCCTCGTCATCCTCAAGGTAAATGGAGACATAGAGCCTGTCTTCAGGCATCTCCAACATCTCTGTGACAAACTCCCAGGCCCATTTTGTAGCCTCACGCTTAAAGTAGTCGCCAAAGGAGAAATTGCCCAGCATCTCAAAGAAAGTGAGATGGCGGGCGGTTATGCCCACGTTTTCAATGTCGTTTGTACGCACGCACTTTTGGCATGTGGTGACACGCTTGGCGGGGGGAGTCTGCTCGCCTGTGAAGTAGGGCTTCAGAGGCGCCATACCGGCGGGAATGAGGAGCAGTGACTTGTCGTTTTCCGGGATCAATGAAAAGGAGGGGAGACGTAGATGATCCTTCGACTGGAAGAATGAAAGGTATTTTTCTCTTATTTCGTTAAGACCCATATGTCGCATGGGGATTGTCCTCCTAAAAGCTTTGATTATTTCCAGAGTATTTCGGGATATTTGCCGTTTTCAATCATCTTTGCGATGGCGGCTTTTACGGTGGGTTTGTCTTCCCTGTAGGTGACGCCATACCAGCGTTCCTCTGTCTTTAACACAGTGACCTCAGCGGTGCCGTTCTTAATCATAGAGTTCACAACGGAGGGAAGAAAGTATTCGCCCTTAAGGGGGTTCGTAGAAATGGTTTTATCAAGGAACGCCGGGAAGCCTTCCTCCAGGGAGTCCATAAAAGCGGGGGTAAATCCCCAAGTGTTCATGCTGACGATGGAACCCGAGGGGATGTCGTGCCATGTGGCTCCGTCGTCCTCTGTATACTTCGGACCGTCAGGGAAGCTCTTTATCTTTGTGCGCTCCACGATGTCCGTCATGTGGTTGTTATTGTTTATTTCGCACACGCCTCTCGCAACGGTGCCGTTTTCCGTGAGTGTATTTTCAATGATATAGCCGGCAAGAGCGAACCTGGCGGGGAAAGCGCAGCAATCTACATTTGACAGGAACGCCGCAAGCGCCTCAAAGGCGCCGCTTCCGTAGAAGTCATCAGCATTTACAACAGCAAAGGGACCATCAATGGCGTTTTTGGCGCTAAGTACCGCATGACCGGTGCCCCAAGGTTTAACTCTGCCTTCGGGAACGCTGTAGCCCTCGGGAAGGGCGGTAAGTTCCTGATACACAAACTCCACGTCGATATATTTTGATATCTTGTTGCCGATGACCTCTCTGAAAGTCTGCTCGAGCTCACGCTTTATGATAAATACCACCTTGCCGAAGCCGGCTTTAAGGGCATCGTATATGCTGTAATCGATTATGATTTCTCCGTTAGGTCCGACGGGGTCAATCTGCTTGAGACCGCCGTATCGGCTGCCCATTCCCGCTGCCATAACAACGAGTGTAGGTTTTTTCATGTCGTTTCCACTCCCTCAATCGTTATATCCATTTGGATTGGCGCTCTGCCAGCGCCAGGAGTCCTCGCACATCTCCTCAAGCCCCAGTTCTGCCTTCCATCCCAGCACCTCATAGGCGTAGGAAGGGTCGGCGTAGCACTCGGCGATGTCGCCCGGGCGGCGGGGCGCTATTTTGTAGGGGATATCATGTCCCACAGCCTTCTCAAAGGCGTGGAGCATTTCGAGCACGCTGTAGCCTCTGCCTGTACCAAGATTGACAGTGAGCACGCCTGTTTTGCCGTCCAGAGCCTCGATGGCTTTGAGGTGTCCCTTAGCAAGGTCTACAACATGAATATAATCGCGAACGCCTGTGCCGTCGGGGGTGGGGTAGTCGTCGCCGAATACGCTAAGAGCTTCACGTTTGCCTATGGCGACCTGAGTGATATAAGGCACAAGGTTGTTTGGTATGCCTGCCGGATCCTCACCTATTCGGCCGGATTTATGGGCTCCGACGGGATTAAAGTAGCGCAGCAGGGCAATGGACCACTCACTGTCAGCCTTGTAAGCGTCCCTAAGAATCTGCTCGTTCATGAGCTTTGTCTGCCCGTAGGGGTTGGTGGCGGAAAGGGGGAAGTCCTCCTTTATGGGCACTGTATGGGGATCACCGTAGACTGTAGCGGAGGAGCTGAAAACAAACTTCTTGCAGCCGCAGTCTCTCATGACGCGCAGAACCGTCAGAGTTCCGGTGATGTTGTTTTGATAATACTCAAGAGGCTTGGCGACACTTTCGCCTACAGCCTTAAGTGCGGCGAAATGAATAACAGCCTCCGGCTGCTCCTTAAGGAATATTTCCTTCAGGGCTTTTTCGTTGAGGATGTCCTCTTCATAAAATATAACGGATTTGCCGGTTATCTCTTCCACGCGGCGCACCGCCTCAGCCTTGGAATTTGAAAGATTATCCACAACAACAGCCTCATGGCTTGCGTTCAGCAGCTCAACAACGGTGTGGCTTCCGATATAGCCGGCTCCGCCGGTTACAAGAATTTTCATGATCTATATATCTTCCTTTCGAATACATTTATAAATATCCATAATACATTATATTACCACAGGGGCAAATTGTCAATAAAAAAGTACCTTCTGTTCCGCCAGAATACGCTCTGCCACCCACATATTGGCTTCAGGAGTGTAATGCACCGCGTCCTCTATGAATAAGCCGTTACAGCGCACAAATGGAATATAGTCGGGGTACTCTCTTACGTCGAATACGTTTATATTGTCGTGAGTCCTGGCAAGGGTGTAGAACACGGAGTTTATAAAATGCATATTCTCAAGGCTTTTCCCCGTGGGATCAAGCTCCATAACCCTGTCGGGGCAGCATATTCTGTGTATTGTAGTGGGTACCTTTCCGAGAATTTTGTCAAAGTCTGCGAACATGCGCTCATAAAGCCCCAAAAGGTTCTCCCTTAGATATTTATTTGTCTGGGTCGTATCGTTTGAGCCTCCCCGCCAGTCAAGACGCAGGATGCTGTAATCTATATCAAGCTCCCGGAAGCTGTTGTCCAAAAGCGACAGGATATGCATGGTGAAAGGGTAGAGTGAGATATCCACGGTACCCAACTTTCCAGGAATAAGCTTCTTCTCCCTATCGGGATACCACATATATCCTTTCGTAAGCCCTTCCGCGCCAATGGCGATCTGCACGATGTAGAGGTCGGGAAGCTTATCGTTCCCCTCGTCGATTTCCTTCTGCCAGATTTTAGCCAGCTGATTGACAACAGAATATGTATTGTCCTGCTCCTCCGCAAGATTCATGCCGAAGCTTGTATATCCGCTCCAGCGCAGGCGGTCGTTATCATAGCTCTGATTGAACTCACGGCTCAGACCGAATACATTTTTCATAGGCTTGAGAATAATATCCTTTTCTTCCATGGGTATGCCATGGCCTACAGCGTTTGACTGCCCGAGAAGAATATATACGGCGGCGGTCCTTTTCATTTGCTCTCACCCTCCAAATATTACTGACGTCATTTTATCACAAACCGAGCCGTATTTCCATAGGAAAAACAAAAATAGATGGCATTTATTGACATCATACAGGGGAAAGAGTATAATTTATCCATAATAAGCCAAAGGAGTGTATGAAATGAGCGAGAAAATACGCATGGGCCTTGTGGGCTGCGGAAAATTCGCCAGAAACTTTGTGTCACTGTTCAAGGCTCATCCCGAAGTGGAGAGCGTAGCCGTATGCGATCTTATCCCCGAGAGAAGCGCTGAATACGCGGCAAAATTCGATGTGCCGGTGATGGAGTCATTTGAAGAAATGCTGAAAAGCGATAAAATCAATGCCATTGCCATATTTATCCAGCGGCATCTCCACGGTCCCCTGGTGATTGAAGCTTTAAAAGCAGGAAAAGCGGTATACAGCGCGGTACCATGCGCCTCACATGTGGAGGAAATATATGAAATAGAGGAGCTGGTCAGGAAAAATCGCCTCTGCTACTCCATGGGAGAGACGGGCTATTACAGAGCCTGCACCATATTCTGCCGTGAAAAGATGAGAACGGGGGAGATGGGTGACTTTGTCTATGGAGAAGCCCAGTACAACCACGATCAGCGCCATTTCCATTTTGAGAACAATCAGGTAGCCGGCATACCTCCCATGTTGTACCCCACCCATTCCACCTCTATGATTTTAGGCGCCCTTGACGGAGTTTATGTAAAGACGGTGGCAGCGCTGGGTTTTGAGGAGAAAAAGCTTCCCCATATCTTCGGCAGGGAAGGACAGAACCTTTGGAACAACCCCTTTTCCAACACCGCCATGCTCTGCAGCCTGTCAAACGGCGGCGTAGCAAGGATAAGTGAAAACAGAAGAGTAGCTTGGAGCGGTCCAAACTCATATATATCCCAGTTTTACGGCTCCGATGGAGCGTATGAATTCTCCGTAACCCATCACTATTTTGCCCACTGGGACAAAGATGACCCGCAAAAGCTGCACCTTGACGAGATAACGGAGCAGATTATTCCGAAAGGTCAGTTTGAAGCGCTTAGCGACCCCAACCTACCCCAAAGGGTGTGCAACGGCGAATGGTTCCGGCATTCCAGCCCCATACACAACATAGGAAGAATACCGGAGGAGTACCGCGACTGGCCAAACGGTCACGACGGCACCCATCATTTTATGGTGGATGACTTCTGCCGGGCATTTGCCACAGGAAAACTTTCTCCTACAAATATATGGACCGCCGCAAGATTCAATATCCCCGGGCTTATAGCCAACCAGTCCGCTCTCAAGGGCGGAATACAGCTTGATGTCCCGGATCTGGGAGATCCCCCGGCTGATTGGGAAGTCCTTCGCCTTGATGGCAACAGATAACAAAAAGAACCGCCCCTCGGGGCGGGTGCTCGTAAGACAGTAATCCATCAAAAATTACGAATTACGGCATCTGCCTGACAGGGTTGGAAAAAAAACGAACAACGGCATTCAGCTTCGGCTGGATGCCGTTGTTCGTTTTTTTGGGGGCGAAAAGCCTTGTTTTTATGTCATGCATGACAAGGATATTGAAACGGGTGAAATAGTTGCCATTCTCGTGATAAAACCATATAAAACAGCGAATCACGCCATAATGAACGCCGTTCGTTGTGGCGTGTAAATCTTTGCACTTCCGCAAGAAATCCCACAAAACCGTTAAATCGATAGTTATCATTTCGATGCAGAGTACGCTAAGCGCCGCCAAAATCGCCATATCGCCTTTGGTTCATAGAAAAGTTACACTTTAATGCAGTAAATTTCGGTGAACCTATTGAAAAATGCCACATCTTCGTGCTATAATGTGTATACACACATCAAATATGAATGGAGGTATGACAAATGCAAAAATTATTGTCTTGTGCGTTCAATATGGATAGCGGTTGCGTGGAGCTGAAGTTCAGCGACGGCAGTATGATTGCCATTAACTGCACCGCCGTGGAAAACGAAATTGCCGACAATATGTATCAGCGGTCAGAACTTGACTATCTTATCTACAATGACCCGCTTGCGTATGCCGACCTTGTTTTGAATGGCGACCCAGAGGCATATCTCAAAGCGGTTACTGAGTACAAGCCATTGGATTAACCACGAAGTTGTACAACTAAGGCTGATGTCTAACAAAAGAAGCAAATTCGAGCACAGTATCCAGAGGGCGTTTTCCGCGGTTTCGGTATCCCCTATGTGGCCGTTGCGTATTATAGTGGAACAGCCACCGA
>JAAZBA010000146.1 GCA_012514045.1 Clostridiales bacterium
ACGGAATGCCTCCCTTCCTGAGCGACCTTCTTTTTCGGCATAAGACCTCGCCCTCCTCCTTCGGCGTACTTCCGCGCCCAATTGTAGATGCTCTCTACGTTTTTGACACCGAGTTTCTCAGCGACTACAGTCGGTTCGAGACCTTCTTCATGCAAGAGGCGTATAACTTCGAGTTTAACTGATAGCGGATAGAAACCGTGTCTGAAATTTCCGTTCTTATACCTAGGGTCTTTCCTAAGCCAAATTTCAAGACATTGTCTTGTCGGATACCCGAGTAGGTCAACGACATCTTGGGTGGTCGAGTTTCCCATGAAGTACATCTCGATTGCTTTGCTTTTCTCTTCATCGGTGAAGTGACGCATGATGATTCCTCTCGTTAGGGTGTTCCAAGAATCATCCGCACTCCCGTACCTTTCCGGTAAGACATTGATGTGTCTCTATATGTTAATATGTATTGTGTATAGATGATTGTCTATATGTTTGGAGAATTTCGTGAACAGAAATCTGAAAGAGTACGCCATTCAACTCAAGGCTCTGTCCGACCCAACGCGTCTGCGCATCATAGACTTTTCTGGTATGTATTCTTGGAATCATTATGTGTCATTTTAGTCGATCCCGCTCTTACAGTGGCTTGTAGTGGCTTGTCTTGTCGGTCGACCTTGAACAACCTCCCTTCATCATTTATACAGACACAACCAGACAGTCGTAGATGGCATCAGAAGAAACCATCTGCTGCTTGTTGTTGTTTGCTGGACAGAGAGAGGAAGGCCTTGAATGGATAAGAGCATCTTCAATATGAGCAGGTGTGATCGGCAGCTCGTTGAAGAGGATTCAGAAGAATCTCAACAAATGAATCCGCCGAATAAAGCCGAGAGGGACGGATATTTGGAGGCGGAGGAAGGCCAGGAAGTCTGGCTCACCGTTGATGAGGTCGGAAACTATCTTCGTGTCTCCAGGACGACCGCCTACAAGATGGTCAAAGATGGCAAGATTCCTTCAATCAGAGTTGGCCGACTGCGCCGAGTCAGCCAACGCGAGTTGAATCAAGCTCTTTTTGATCAGGGAAAAGTCTGACCAGCCGCTGTGCTTTTTCGCCCCATGAAAACCCTCGGGAATCCAACAGTAAACCGCATAGGAGTGGAACGGAATTATCCTTCTAGCTGCTTGTTTGATGCGGTCCCGCTTCGCGCGCCTTCTATTGTCAGGGCTTTATTGCCCAAGAAGCGAGGCAAATATGATTGATGAGAGAGGCGATGAAAGGCAGTTACACAAAATACCTGTGCCTATACAGGATTTCTATGACATTAGGGAGATCTGTTCGCTCGTAAACATCGGTGTCAACCGAGTTTACGAGTATGCGAAAAGAAAAGACGACCCCTTACCGTTGAGATGCTTTCCGGGAACGAAGCGTGGCGCATTCGTTTTTCGCAATGAGTTTGAGGAGTGGGTCAAAAGGAACAGCATCCTGATCGTAACCAGGCATAGGAAAATTTGAAGTTGATCGTTCGGCTGACAGGGAGAGATGGAGTGACCAGGAGAGATAACGATGCCTTCGTGGTCGTCCATGACTTCATGATGCACGAATTAGGACTGAATGGCATCACGCTGCTCGTTTACGCGAGGATATATGGGTTTTGCTCTAATGGAAAGGCAGACTTTTACGAGAGCAAGCAGAGTACTGCGAGATTCCTCAACACTAGTGATAGAACGGTGTTCCGAGCTTTGAAAGAGCTTACGGAAAGTGGTCTAGTCATCGAAATCGGATTGTTCGAACCGAAGAAGGGATGTGCGACAAAGCGTTATCGCATCAACTGGGACAAGCTTGACTGGGCCCGTGAGGAATACAAGAACAAAGGTCGTTTACCCCCTGACAACATGTCACCTCCTGACGGAATGTCATCCCCTGACAATTTGTCAGGGGGATGCGGCGAAACCTCTGACGATCTGTCAGTCAGGAACATGACAAGTTGTCAGGTAATAAGAAAAGTAGATAACAAAGAATTCAGATAACAAAGGGGCGTCATGCGAAGCGAAGAGGATAAAACCGATGGCCTGATCACCCTGCAGCAAGCCAAGGTTCAAAATCTGAGCTTCGAGCAGCCGGGGATCAAAGAGTGTCCTTGGTGTGGAAAGCAGCTCGAGCCACTGGGCT
>JAAZBA010000024.1 GCA_012514045.1 Clostridiales bacterium
CAACTCTCGGTTCACACTGGCATGAAGTAAGAATAGAATTTGAACCAACATGGTCTAGTCATGCAACATATGGAACATATCCTATATTATTACAAAAATTACAATTATGGGGTGGTTATCCGGCTGGAAAGAGAACGATTTATTCTGTAGACAGTGAAAGAAAAGTAACATTCCCTTCATACATTTATGCAACAAATGTCTATGATAATGGTCAACGAGTATACTCTCCAAATAATAAACCAAGTCCTGCTGATATTGGTGCGTCAGCAACGGGTCATCAACACGTCAAAGCTGATATTACGGATTTAGGAAGTCCTTTATATTCTGAATCCGATCCCGTCTTTACTGCCTGGAACAAGTCTACGGGAATCAGCATCACAAAATCGCAAGTATCAGACTTTCCTGCTTCAATGCCTGCCTCCGACGTCTCCGCCTGGGCGAAAGCGGCTTCGAAGCCAGCATACACCTATAGCGAGGTTGGAGCCGCTGCTTCAGGTCACAATCACTCTGGTGTATATGAACCGGTATTTACAAAAAACACCGCATTCAACAAGAACTTTGGTACGGCTGCCGGCACTGTTTGCCAAGGCAACGACTCAAGGCTGAGCAATTTGAGGGAGCCTGTTTCACATCTGGCAGATGATGATACATATGGGCTTGGAGACTCAGATATGTATGGCCATTGCAAAATACTTAATATTCTAACTCGGAGTACCTACTACGATGGGGAGGCGCTTTCAGCCTACCAAGGATATGCTCTTAAAACTCTTGTTGACGGAAAAGCGGCTTCAGATCATGGGCACGGGTATATTAACAACTCTGGCCAAATAAGAACCGTTTCAGCCGCGGTGGGGGCAGGAGATAGGCTGGTAATTACTGATTATTCAAAGACCGACGTAATAACAAGAGGACCCGAATTTGGAACATCATCAACGAAATCTCTCCGAGAAAACGGAACTTGGGTTGAAAATGCTCCGTGTGTTTCAATAAAGAACTTTACTACTTATGTAGCGTCTGACGGTTCTTCTCCGGTCGCTATTCCGCTAACGATTACTCCTTCAGCGGGTCAAATAATCGGGATTGAAGTTATATGTGGCGGTAGCGGCACTTATTATGGCAAGCAAATTTTATGGATGAGATTGGGCTCGGCTGGAACAAGTTACCCCGCTGCACTATTGGGAGCGTATTATAATTCTTTTTCGTCGAACGATGCGCGTATTCACTCATTTGATATTTACTGGAATAATTCAGCAAATCTTTATATAGATGATGCGTACACAGTCTACCTTGGAGAAACCCCGGAAATAATGGTAACAGTCGCTATGAATATATACGTCTATAACGTCTATTTGTTAGCGTAAGGAGTTGATTATAAATGGAAGTACATTTAATTTTATCTGAAGACAACCGGATTCTAGGATTTGCAAACACAGCACAACCTTATACGACCGCCGTCGAAATCAGCCAATCTCTCTTCGAGGAATTAACAACCAACGGGCATGAAGGGTATTTTTTGGAGAATGGTCAAATTGTCAAAAAGCAAAGTTACCTCGATAGTCTGAAGCAAAGCGACAACCTCGGCCACTTTCGGAGATGGCGTTCTTCCGTGTTGGCAAAATACGATATCTTGCGACAGTGTGCCATTAACGGCGACTTCGACCCAAACACAGGGCAACCTTACTCCGCAATCACAGAGGCGGAAAAGCAATGGCGAGTCGCCGTGCTTAATTTTACAGATCAGATCACGCATGAAACAACCGAGGCGGACTATCCACAGCCGCCGGAAAGATTGAGGTAAGACAATGGAGCAAGTCACCTTTTCAAGGGTCGCCCCTGTCAAGGATGCGGTCCTCGTCTGCATCGACGATAAAAAAGGAATTTACAAATACATCCCACTGGATCAGGTCAAGATTCAGGG
>JAAZBA010000276.1 GCA_012514045.1 Clostridiales bacterium
ATGTACAGCCTGAATTTAAAGCATCGGGACACGCATTTAACTCAATCCTCAGTCTCGGCTTGATGCGAGCAATCGCTAGCTTTACAGGCGGCTTCCTTGCAAAGGCAATGCCTTACACTAAAATATTTATCAGCATGGGAATTATAATCGCCATCACAGTAATTGTCTACTCCTTCAAAGTCTATTCGGACAGTAAAAAGGAACTTAAAGTCTAAATACTCATCTTTTGGGATTTTAACTATTTCTCGTACTCCGGGAAATTTTCTGTAAAAAAGGTTCTTTGTGATACTCGTCTGATTTTTTGCTCATTTAATAATCATTTTTGTACATTTAATAATCATTTAAATTAAGTCACTTTCACCCTTAATATTCAAAAGGTATAATATAATCACAGAGTAAGAGTACTGGTCATGCTCTTGCTTGTGGTTTCGGTGGAAAACTTAATTCGCATTGAGTTTTCTTTACCCCTCCTATTTTATATATGTATCTTGCCCGCACATTCGGTGCGGGCCTTTTTTGCCTTTTTTAGCATATAAATCAGCCAGCTATCCTTCCTTTTGGTATTCGCTAGGTAACATACCGAAAGGAAGGCGGAAACTTTGTGAAAAATAAGACGCGCCGGAAAAACCACACTGCTCTGCTATCAATTCCACAGTATCGGATGTCTCACGAAGAAGACGCAGAGCATGAGAAAGTCTTGTACGGTTTAGATAATGAATAGGATATATATGCATCTGCTCAGAGAATACGCGGTGAATATACCGGAGATTAAATCCTGTTTTCTCACCGAGATGTTCCAGGGTAGTCTCATTCGCAAAATCTTTATCCATCAGTCCCACTGATACTTTGACCGCAGGATGAATTACCTCCCAAAAGTGAATATTTCTAAAGTTCTGTTGAATCAAGGTTCTTGCTCAATGTGAATTATATGGTATAATAAGATTAAAGTAAACAATACTTGGAGGTGAATATTTCTATGTCTGCTTTTAAACAACAGCTTACAGAATTCACAACATCCCTTGGGCTTCCTCTTTTAGGCGTTGCTAATCCCTCCCGATTTGATGAGCTGCCTGCGTATGCTCATCCATTGTCCATTATGCCCGAGTGCCGCAGTGTTATCGTTGTTGTGGATCCCCTGCCCCGCGGAGGCTTTCGAGGCATCGAGGAGGGTACGCTTTGGACCTACAACGGTCGACGTATATCCTTTAAACTGTTAAATGAGATAGCACGTTATATCGAGCAGAACACAGGCTATGAAGCGCTTGCTTATGAAGCAACTCCTGCTACATCAGCGCCCAGATCGAAGCCAGTTTCAAATGGAAAAGTTGTACATAATGTTGAGCTCAATCTAGACTGGACTGCAGTAGCCGCCGGTCTGGGAGAAATCGGAATGTGCGGTTACCTTCTGACTCCGCAGTACGGTCCCCGTAACGCTTTGGGAATTATTCTTACTGAGCTTCCTCTTCCGGCGGATGATGTATACTCCGGGAGGATTTGTGACGGAGAGAACTGCCGTGCCTGCGCTGACGTCTGTCCTATGAGAGCTATTGATATCTCAAAGGCAATAATCGTAAGTGTAGCCGGACGCAAAACTAAGCTAGCGAAAATAAACTTCAGTCTCTGCGCTACCTGTCCCAATGGTGCCATGAAGGATGTGAATTTCAAAATCGGTCAGGAGGAGATGATGCCCGGATTTACCGGAAATCAGGAAAATCTGACGGAAACCTCAACAGCACTTACACGTAAGAGCGTGCCGAACATTCTTTCAGCAGTTTGTATGCGTACATGTATTGCGCACCTTGAGGACAATGGTAAACTGGACATCACATTCAAAAACAAATTCCGCAACGAAGAGCCCTGGACTCTTCAGAACTGGGAGAGGTGACGGACATGAACAAAGTATTGACTTCAAAAATGATAAAAGATTTCGCCATATCAAATGGTGCAGATTTATGCGGCATCGCTAACATTGAACGCTTTAAGGATGCTCCTCCCGAAACCAATCCCCTCAATATCATGCCCAATGCCAAGTCTGTAGTTGTAATGGCGGGCAGAATTCTTGAGGGTTCCTACAAAGGCATTCAAACAAATTCCGACTGGTCAACCTACTGGATATATGGTTACGGTACAGGTATATACGGTCCACTGGGTGAGGCTTTTCGTAAGACACTAAGATTTGTTGAAAGCTTCGGGTTTGAGGCTACAGCGTCGCCTGGAAGTCATACATTTCTATCCCACGAAGCACCTCCCGCAAGAGAGCCTGTCAAAGAAGGTAAACTCCCCTCAAACGTTGTCCTCCACATGCGCATCTCTGCAGCCGCTGCCGGACTGGGTGAATTGGGATGGTCGAAGGTATTCCTTACGCCGCAATTTGGTCCTCGTCAGCGCTTTGAGGTTTTTATAACCGATGCGGAACTTGAGCCGGATCCTCTCTTCAAAGGTCATATATGTACAAGATGCATGAAATGCGTGGATATCTGCCCCGGTCACGCCCTATCAAAGAACAAAAAGGTTTCCGTCAAAATCGAGGATAGAATCTTTGAATGGGGAGATGTGGATCTGGGCAAGTGTAAGCTCACTCATTTCGGTTTAAACGAGCTTGCAAGCCCATTCATAAAAAAGGATATTCCCGGATGGAAAATGAATATAGACGAACAGACAATGAGCTGGTTTGAAGCGTTTAATTTCGGCCATGCCGTATCAAAACGGTCTAAATACTTGACAACTATGACCTCCGGCTATGAGGAGCTTGGTCAAGGAGGCAGACCGGGACCTATATGCGGAGCCTATGGCTGTATTCAGGCATGTTATGAAGAACTTAAATCCAAAGGTCGCTGTGTGCGTGAGAAACGTAAGGCTGTAATAACAAAGGATGAACTAAATGCAATGGCTAAGAACGCAGGAATCGATCTTGTTGCTGTGGCTCCAGCAAAGCGATTTAGAGATTGTGCCCCCCAGTTCAATCCCCTATCTATCTTTCCCGAGGCAAAGTCCATCATTCTCTGCGCACAGGAGATACCCCGCGGTAACTACCGTGGCATCGAGGAAGGTACTCTCTGGATGAGAGCAGGAAGACTTATAAACGCCGAATATATATACCGACTTGCCAGAATCCTCGAAGATGAGGGCGGAGTTGCTGTCCCCTCCTCTCCGCTTTCAGGCGAACGATGGCCCGAAGGAGTAAAATTCCGCAACGGCAAGATTGAGCCCAATGTCTATCCGGACCTTGAATATGCAGCTGTGGCAACAGGTATGGGGCAGATAAGTCTTACAGGTCAGCTGATTACAAAACAATTTGGTGTTCGTCAAGCATTGGGGCTTATTACCACCGACCTTGAAATTGAGCCCAATGAACTTTTTACGGATACTTTATGCGAAGAAAGCTGCACCGTATGTGCCTTTTCCTGTCCTATGGATGCAATTGACATTGGTTCCGTTGAGGAACGTGAAGTCTGTGGGATTAAATACAAGGTGGCTTGTGTTGACAGACGTAAATGTCGCTATTGTCCGAACGGTGCTTTCCCCGATACAACCAGTGAAAAAGCCGAAGCAAACCGCTGTACGGCAGCCTGTACGAGGAACTGTATAGATTGTCTTGAAGCAAAGGGAATCGGTGTAATGAAAACAAAATTCCGAAGGGAAAAACCTTGGGGAATGACTCTTGAGGATCTTTGATGTATAAACAGCCGAACGGTAATTATCAAACCGTTGGGCTGTTTCCATGTTATCTTTATTTGTGATATGTTCTCCCATTTATAATTGTGTAAGCTCTGTATATCTGCTCAAGAAGCATTACTCTGAAAAGGTGATGGGGAAATGTAAGACGTGAAAAGGATATCCTATCACCAGATATTTTTTTAATTTTATCCGACAATCCATTGGAACCTCCTATTATGAAACAAAGCTTTGAAAAGCGCTGTTCAATTGAAGCAATTTTCTCCGATAGTGCTACACTGTCAAGTTCCTTGCCTTCTATGCATAGTGATATAACATGTGACAGAGGAGGGATTACCTTCAATATTTTTTCTGATTCACGCTCTAGTGCTGTGATTATAAGACCTTCCGAAGGGGCTGATGGAAGATACTCCTCCTGCAGTTCCAATATATCAAGCTCGCAAAACGCTCCAAGTCTCTTGGCATATTCTTTTGTCAAGTCAAGATATTCTTTTTCCTTCAGCTTGCCTACACAAATCAGCTTGATTTTCAGCATAATGAGTTACCTGTCGGATTTCATTGCAATAAAGTCAAGGTAACCTTGAAGAATTAACGATGCCGCAACCGCATCCACCAACTTCTTCTGCTTTCCTCGCTTTTTGCCTGCATCGGACAATATTCTGTTGGCGTCCACAGAGGTACGTCTTTCGTCCCAAAGCACAACCTTGCAATCTGTACGCTCTCTAAGCTGCTCAGCAAAAGTCATACACTTCTCGGCTCGCTCTCCCACCGTACCGTTCATGTTAAGCGGCTTGCCAACTACAATCTCCGCTATATTATGAGTTTTTATCAGCTCAATCACTTTATTCAGAAGCTTTTCCCGGGAACGCTCGTTGATAACCGTTGTATATCCGGCTATCGTACGGCTCATGTCCGACACGGCTATACCTGTATGGGCATCACCGTAGTCGATAGCCATTATTTTCATCTGTTCAGCTCCTTGAGTAGTAGTTTATAAGACAGCCGTCAAGAATTATCTGACGTTCGGAGTCTGTAAGCTCAGGCAGATTAAGAGTTATCTCCTTAACATAGTCAGCGGATATAATCTTTGCTGCAACCCTTGATGCTTTGCTTTCGATGGCGTTTCTTATGTTGGGTACAAACACATAATCGCCACACTTAAACTCCGAAGGTTCGCCTTCAAAGGTAAATGGAATCATTCCCCAGTTGATGAGATTGGAACGATATCTCTTTGTGGCGTATTCTTTTGCTATATTAGCACTGCCTCCCAGTACACGCTGGCAGGAAGCAGCCTGTTCACGGGCAGATCCGTCTCCAGGTTTTACGGCATAGATTACGCTGCCTATGTTTGTGTTTATAATCACTTCATCGCTCCCCATGTCTATTCTGTCCAGCACAGATTTTACCTTTGTGAAGTTACCTTCTTTTCTGCTCTTTTCAACGTCAGCTACTTCTTTTGCCCTGCCCACATATTCGGGATCTTTACGAGAAAGAGTGAATTCGGCAAGCCTAAGGGGATTTGAACGGTAAGAGGATGTCTCGCCCGAGGGAATAAGCTCGTCTGTAGTGGTTACGGGGTCGTCAATTACGCTGCATAGTTTAATCAGAGAATTCTTCGATAACGCCGGAAGCTCAGGCCAGTTTGTGATATTGGGACCAAATTGAAGAGTTTCTGATTCATCAGCGTAGCCATAGCCCTGATACACTCTGCTTCTGTATGTGGAATCGTCAAAGTTATATTTGTAGCTTTCCTCAGGGATACCCAGCTCTGTAGCGGGGGTGAGAACACCATGGTTTATTGCTGTAGCGGCAATACTTCTGGCGTCAACGAGGGCAACTGACGCAATCTGTCCGTTCCCGGGCTTTGAGCCTTCGCGGTTCGGGAAATTTCGTGTTGTATGTCTTATACTCAATCCGTTGTTGGACGGAGTGTCACAGGCTCCAAAGCAGGGGCCGCAAAATGCTGTCTTCATCGCAATACCGGATGACAGTATATCGGAGATAGCGCCGTTTCTGACAAGTTCAGCCATTATTGGCTGACTTGCGGGATATACGCTCATATCGAAGCCTTCGCTGCCTATGGATTTGCCTCTTACTGCCTTTGCCAGATAGCATAGGTTTTCAAAGCTGCCGCCTGCACAGCCGGCTATGATTCCCTGCTCTACATTTATTTTGCCGTCTTTTATCTTATCGGCAAGCTTGAGATTTCCTGACTCTTCGTCAAGTTTTAACAGTATATCCTCAGCGTTTTCATTGAGCTCCTTTATGGTGTATACATTTGAGGGATGGAACGGAAGAGCGATCATGCTCTCAATCTTATCCATATCCACTCTGATGAAGCCGTCATAACAAGTCAGCTTATCTGGCTGCATCTTCTTGTAGCTTTCGGGACGTCCGTGAGCCTTATAGTAGTCCTCTACCTTGCCGTCTGTTACCCATATGGATGATAGACAGGTAGTTTCTGTTGTCATAACGTCGATACCGTTACGAAAGTCCACACTCAGGTACTTTATACCGTCTCCTACGAACTCCAACACCTTGTTCTTGACAAAGCCTGACTTGAATACTGCGCCGATAATTGCCAGCGCCACGTCCTGGGGGCCTACCCCCGCTTTTGGTTTGCCATGGAGATATACTCCTATTACCTCAGGATAGTCTATGTCATATGTTTTTGAAAGAATCTGCTTTACAAGCTCAGGTCCGCCTTCACCTATGCCCATTGTGCCAAGTGCGCCATAGCGTGTATGGCTATCTGAACCGAGAATCATTTTACCGCAGCCTGTCATTGTCTCACGCACGTATTGATGGATAACCGCCTGATGAGCCGGCACAAATATACCACCGTATTTTTTTGCCGCAGAAAGACCAAATCTGTGATCATCCTCGTTTATGGTGCCACCCACTGCACAAAGGCTGTTGTGGCAGTTTGTAAGCACGTATGGAACAGGAAATTTTTCAAGTTTACTGGCTCGTGCGGTTTGTATTATTCCCACATATGTGATGTCATGGGAGGCGAGAGCATCAAACTTGATATTGAGCTTCCTGTCGGATGTGCTGTTTGAATGGGAGGTCAAAATTTTATACGTCATTGAGCCTTTGCGGGCTTCCACCGGATCAAAGAATTCCGGAGAATACGTAGGATAGCCTCTACCATATAGTACGGCATTCATATCACCTATATCGGTAGTTATGGGAAAACATTCATTGTTGAATAGAAAGAAAACCTTCTCGTTTAAAATCTTTACCATTGTCTTTTGTCTCTCTTCCTTTTAAAACTGCTCATCAATTAGAATCGGCATGAATATACCGCCCTGAACTGTTCTGTTTCTGAAGTGGATACGAGCAGCGGTTTCCGTGTCGTACCAGTCACCGAAGGGATCTCTATCGGGTGAGTCGTATAGATATTCTGCTATCGGAGAAATGAGAGCTTTTCGTTCCTCCTTCGTAGAAGCAAAGGCAGCACACCAGAGTATCCAATCTGACTTCGTATATGCCTTGCGGCTATCAAGGGGTACACCGTACTTGTTGGAGCGTTTGATGTACCACTTTATTTCATTCATAAAGAAACTATCAGAAAATAACTCAGTATCAAAGAAAATATCCCATACGGTGTTGTACTTTAGGCTCCATGAGTCATCATCACCAAATGAAAGAACTGTATGATCGCCTTTACCAGCTCTTTCTTCCCATCTTGCAGCAAGTAAAGCTGCTTTTTCTGAATACATCTTTGCCTCCGACTCACGTCCCAGCATATCAAGGATTATACCAAAGGAGGCAATACCCATAATTGCCTTGGCAGAGAGATTCACATTATGGGCAAGGTGGCCTGCGAAGTCATCAGTGCAGAGCTGATCCTCGGGATCTTCACCGTATTTGAGAAGGTAGCTTACCCAAGTCTGAAGTGTGTCCATATAAGGCTTAGAGAAGTCAGCATTTCCATCACGAAGAGCGACAGCAGCACACATTATAAGCATATTGCCGGACTCTTCAACAGGCATCTGATAGCGGAAGTCATATACTTCCTCTTCTTGTCCCATTATATAGTAAGGAGGATATACACCGTCAGCTGCGAATTTGTTTTTCTTTAGTATTGAAGCATAAACCTGACCTGTTGCGTAAGGATAACGTCCCACGTCATGGGGCGCGAAATCGTATCTCCACACGGGAAGAGAGGCAAATTTGAACACCGGGCGAAGCATTCCTTTGATATAGTCTGTATTGTATATAAGGTACAGAGGTATCGATGGATAGCTTACATCAACGGTTCCAATGCAGCCGTTGGAGTTATTTTCCTTTGAGAGGAACACAAGGTCTCCATTTTCATCTGCAATCAGCTTGTGGGCTGCTATGGACTGGCGGTAGGACAGGGCGCATAACAAAGCGTAATCCTCACCGGCTATATTTTCTGCCTTTCTCATGAGAGACTCGTCCAGCAGGTCACACCTGAGGATAAGAGATGAGTGCTCATTCGTAGCCTTTTCCAGTATATCAAGTATTGTTGCTCCTTTTTCAGCCCAGTATGCCTTCTTTATCGTGCCGAAGTAATTGATTGCTGCAGTGTCATCGTAAGCCAACATCATGAATACATCACGTTTCGTATCAGTGGTGAACTCAACCATGCCATTTATTGTATATCTGTCTCCAGGATTTATAGAAACATCTCCAAGTCCTTTGGGAACTGCGATATACATATATCCCCAGTCGATTGTTATCTGGTCACCGGAATGGCAAAGGGGAGACTGTTTTATTTTCCCCATCCAGGCTGCCGAAAAGCCAGAACGGAGATATTTATTTCCGAACATGTCACAGGCTTCGTCCGATATATGACAATGGTTTTCATCTGCCGTAATGGTAACCTTTACATTATGAACATCACTATCAAGGCTTGAAGCCTTGAAATCTACATAAGTTACGGGACGAGATACAAGCTCCGGATCACTGAGAATAAGAGGCGTTGTGAATCGTACAAAAAGTTTAATGCTTCCTGCTTTGAACTCGTATACAGTGGATGTGGGATTTATATCTATTGAAAGCTGCTTGGCATTCTCAAGTCCCGTTATGCCCATAAAGCCATAGTCCTTATCGTCAACGCTGACAATACCCTTAAGCTGTTGTGTTCGTCCGGTCCAATGAACTGTGTCCTTTTCATTGAGCGCATCAGTGTTTGACCAGACGGAAAAATATGGGTCGCATGTAATAAGAGGAATAGATGCGACGCATTTTTTGATTATCATACATAAACCTCCATACTTGTTATAG
>JAAZBA010000398.1 GCA_012514045.1 Clostridiales bacterium
CATTTAGCTTCCAATAACGGACATACGGATGTTGCGATCGCACTCATAAATGCCGGTGCTAAATTAAATATGATAGATTATGAGGAGAGGACGCCGCTGCATGAAGCTTCCGAGGAAGGACATTTGGATGTTGTGATCACGCTCATAAATGCCGGCGCTGATGTAAATGCAAAAACGAATAATCGTTGGACTCCGCTCCGTGCTGCTTCCATGAAGGGACATACGGACATTGTTATTGCACTGATAAATGCCGGCGCTGATGTAAAGGCTAAAGAAGATCGCGTTTGGATGCCGCTGCATTTAGCTTCCGATAACGGACATACGGATATTGTGACCGCACTCATAAATGCCGGCGCTGACGTAAATGCTAAAGGGAAGGATGGTTGGACTCCGCTGCATTATGCTTCCCGGTACGGACATACGGACGTTGCGATTGCACTCATAAATGCCGGCGCTGATGTAAATGCTAAAGATAATGACGGCGATACGCCGCTGTACTACGCTCTCCGAAACAGGCATACCGAGGTGGCAAAGGTTCTGAGGGAGGCAGGCGCGGTCTCCTAAAACGCAAAAATAAATTGCATTATGCGTTGACGTGCCTTTTAGAATATCTTCGAGTTTTTCTGGTATGCTATTAACAATATAAATTTACTATTTTTCAAGGCTATGTAAGCTTTAAAAATCTATTATAGGCATTTGGTTCTATGGAATAATTTTTGCGGATTGTCTATGCAACGAACAGAAGATATTATCAATATTAAAGGAGGGGTAATGTTATGTTTTTAGTCAATGATACTCTTGAGAGCAGGCAGAAAACGATAGCTTCTTACGAGCCTTTTGTAGGGGTAATTTTGGCAGCAATTGATTTTGAGTGGACTGTCAGGAGGGCGATCCTTGCTTTAGGTTCCAGCACAACAAAAGAGATCAAAAGCAAGACGTTAAATGCAAACTGTTCCGGACTTGATGCATACAAAAAAGCATGGAATAAAGAAGTAAAACCTTTAACGGGGAAACGACTGGATGAGATAGTACCGGAATGGCAGTATTTCAAAGAAACGGCCTACCCCTTACGCCATCGTCTTGTCCATGGTGTTGAAGGATCCGTTACTCCTCAATATGCATCTGACAGGATGAAAGCGATCCTATCAGCAAGCAAGTATATAGCCGATTTTGCAGATTCATTGGGAGAGCCTCTATATGGGCGTAAAATCATCCGAAGGAAGCCTAGAAAACAACTTAATTCGGCTAAATAACAACTTCATTTTCATTATTTTATAAAAATGTAAGTAAAAACAATTTATGCAGAAATGAAACCTGCCATCTGAACAACAGATAGATTTTTTGCCATTTGAACTGTATAATATATGGACATACTCATAAAGAGTTGCTGAGGGAAATGGCCCGATGAAGCAACGGCAACCTGCCTTTACCGGTAAGGTGCCAAAACCATCCCTAAACGGGAATGATGAGAGACTATCCGCGCTGATTTGGTTATCTGCGGCGAAGAAACATTTGCGGCCTCTCTTATAAGGGAGGCCGCTTTTTTGTTCATCATATCCCTCTTTTTTAAGACTGTATTTTGTTATTCAGCAAGTCCATGCATTTTGATTGTCCATGTATTTTGATCAAATCAAACAGAGAGGGAGTCGATATCCATGTCAGCAGTCAAATTCAATGCATATTTTTCCAACGAAGCAACCCCTTCAGAGGGAAGCAGCAATGGTTTCGGGGAAACAGCCCCGGTCACGTCAGACAGCAATGAAGCAATTCCTGATCGTATTTCCGAAGAGACCGTCCCTGAAAATGATGCTCTTGCCCGCACGAGGCGGATCGGAGGAAATCCCGGGCAGGAAGAAAGAATACTGTTCATTGAGAATTACGGGCTTATATGGGAAAACAGGGAGAGAATAATAAATGACGAGGCACTCTTTGAAACACGACTCTATTTTGCAGGGCTGTCGCTCGCTTATATAAACGGCGGCTCTCTTACGCTGGGAATGCTCCTTACGCTTTGGAACAACGGCGAATGGACCACCAAGTGCCCCTTCTGCGGCGGTGACGTGAGGATCTTTGGCTGGGGAGGGAGTCCGCTTACCGGGAACAACAAATACCATGGATTTTGCACATCCTGCAAAAGGTACAGGGATGACGCCGAAGACAATTTTTTTAAAAAAGTCCTCCCCGCAATAAAAATGATCGACGACAGGAGGGCAAAATTTGCCGGGGCTCATCCGCACAGTTCTTCAGACACTATTCACCCTAAAGTCGTCCATTACGATTTTCGGTCACTGTCGAAAAAATGGACCGAGTACGAGAAAGATCCCGAAAAAATACCGGCATCAACACCTAAAAAAACTATGCCCGAAAATCCCGAAGATAGAATTTGGTACTCCCAGGTCCAGTGGCTGATCGACCGGCTTAATGACGAAACACTGTAAGTTTGTGTGCAAAAAAATATTAAGGAGGGCAAACAATGAAAAGCATAGCGGAGAAGAACGCAAGCCAGTTGAACCTAGATAAATTCTTCATTCCGGACAAGTCAGTCTTCAAATCCGTAAGAGGTAAGACTCTCTTTTATCCGTGCAGCGGAATGGACCTGATGTCCCCCATCGCTCTGTTCTCAGATTACATTGACGACTTCTGGTTCGTTGACAGGGGCTATTTTTCACCCGGGCATCAGGACACCAGGTTCAGTGAGGAGAAATACGACAGAGCCGCTGACAGACAGCCCCCTGTACTTGACGGCATAGATGATTACGTCTTTTTGGGAAAAGACATAAGGGGGCCCGTGTCCTGGAAGTGGATGGACCCGAATATTGAACCATGCCTCGTTACAGAAAAATATCTTCACAGACCGACAGGCAGGCAGATAACGGTACGGCGGCGCAGAGGATACGGTTATTCCGCTTTTCGGACCGAAAAGGAGATCTCCCCACTGGGCGTTTTTTTCTATCGGGGCGACAGCATGGGCGAAGGCGGCAGCGGAAATATGTGGTTCAAATCAGATAATCTCGCCGCAATATGTTCAATGATGTCTGAAGGCGGATTTATTGTAACCGACGGATCGGGCTCAGGGTACAGGTCAGTAAGAAAATACTGGTCTTACGGGGGCCAATACGATTCAATGTCGCCGGAGGAGCTGGTCCTGGCCGCAAGGCCCTTTACCAGGGCAGGTTTTCATTTTTCCTGCGTCGGATATGCCGGAGAGAGATATGGCCCCACGCTTATATGGAAGGTCGCAAAGGTATAATTACAAAGATAAAGAGAAGCACAAGGAGGGGATCTTATGATATTAAATATTCATGGATACGACAGTTCCGGCAAAAACAGCAAATATGCGTTCCTTGCTTCCGAATATAAAGATCAGCTGCTTATATCGCCATCTTTCGATTACAGCAGTGAAAATCCTTACAACATACTGGACACTTTAAGGAACCGGATCATATTAAATCATGAAAAAGACAAAAAAAATGTCGTCGTCGGTTCAAGCATAGGCGGTTTTTTTGCCTATTGCCTGTGCGCCGCCTACGAAATAAAAACGATCCTCATCAACCCGTCACTGATGCCTTTTATCAATCTTTCTGCCAGATACGGCGCAAATGAAGCTATGTGTAAAAAGTATATTGAGTTATTTAACAGATATTTTTTTCAGGCAAATTCAAGGGATTATGAAATTATTGTCGGCGACAAGGACGATGTCATCGACCACAACTTGATAACCAGAGCCGCTGTCGGCAGAGCAAAGAAATTTATTGTTGTAAAAGGCGGGCATCATATGCCATTGTCAGACGAAGTAAAAAATATAATTAAGAGCATCATTTCTTCAGCCGATTGATTTATCTATGTATAAGCTGAATGTATTGATGCTATACTTATCATAATAATTGTAAACCTTGTTTCCCTCATTTCATTCCAAAGACCCTTCAAAACAAAATTGAGCGGGGTGTTGAAATGCTTGGCGCGATAATAGGAGACATCGTCGGTTCAAGGTTCGAATGGGACCGGATCAAAACCAAAGACTTTGAATTCTTCATGCGTGACTGCTTTGTTACGGATGACAGCATAATGACTCTGGCTGTCGCCAAAGCTATACTTGAAAGCAAAAAAGATCCGGATATCCTCAGGAAAACTATCGCCGGCCAACTTCAGGAGATCGGAAGACCCTATCCCCACTGCGGCTACGGCGGAAAATTCTACATGTGGATGTATACGGACGACCCCAAACCCTACAACAGTTACGGCAACGGAGCGGCAATGCGGGTCAGCCCTTGCGGATTTGCCGCATCTTCTCTTGAAGAAGCCAAAATGCTTTCCAAAATCGTCACAGAGGTAACGCACAACCACCCGGAAGGCCTTAAAGGCGCAGAAGCCACAACAGCCGCCATCTATCTGGCGCGCAAGGGCAAAAGCATACCTGAGATAAGGGATCACATCGACAAGCACTACTACCCCATGAACTTTACCCTGGATCAGATCCGGCCTGCATACACATTCAACGAGACCTGCCAGAAGACCGTCCCTCAGGCCATAATGTCCTTTTTAGAATCGACCGGCTTCGAGGACGCGGTCCGAAACGCCGTCTCACTTGGCGGCGACAGCGACACCCTCGGTGCGATCACCGGAAGCATCGCCGAGGCATATTACGGCATCCCCGCCGATATCCGCGAATGCGCGCTTCCCTACCTGGACAAACGCCTCTCAGCCATACTCAATGAGTTCGAATCACGTTATAAGCCTGTGAAACTTTGTTGAGTGAAGATTTTTTCTATTAATTATTCGGGTAGGTCTGACTGATTGGGTGTTGTTCAACACAAAGTTGTGTTTCTCGTTCATATTTTCTGGCTCTCATGGTTTATGTTTTTTAATTTTAAGTGATATTTATTCTATAAAAATCGACCCACTATCAGAAACATAACACCATTTCCAATTGGTTACTCTTAAATACAATAATGGAGGCGAAACAGTAAGATGAGAACATCAAAGCAAAGTTTGCGCAAGATAGTAAGGTTCCTTAACAATCCTGAAGAGGACGGGGGGTTTTGGCTACCCAATATTCAACGGCCATTTGTATGGAGTGAGGAGCAGATTTGCCGACTGTTCGACTCAATAATGCGGGAATATCCCATCAGTACTCTTTTGATATGGAAAACAAGATCTGAGATCCGTCACAGAAAGTTCATCGATAACTATCGCAAAACATGCAAATTGAGTGACTTTTATGTGCCCGAAAATGGGAATAAAAAATGCCTGGTTCTTGACGGCCAACAGAGGCTTCAAAGTCTCTTCATTGGTCTGTGTGGTAGCTATGAAGAAAAAGAGCTTTTTTTTGATATATTGAGCGGTGACGTGATTGATCCTGATGACGTAAAGTATAAATTTGCTTTTCTCAATTCAGCAAAAGCTAGTTTTCCGTGAATCAAATTTAAAGATTTAATCTTTAGTAATCATAGCAACAATATTTTTATTATGGCCAACAAAATAATAGATAAAGCAGGTAGAGAACTTAACGCTGATGAAAAAGATAAAATTAGCTATAACGTCAGCACTGTTTTTCAAACCTTTCATGGCGATGAGGGAATTTCCTATCAGGAACTCGATAGCACCGAAAATACAGAACTTTATACCGAAGACGATGTAGTGGAAGTCTTTATACGTGCAAACTCCGGCGGAACACGGTTGGGCAAATCCGATTTGCTTTTTTCATTATTGAATGCTATTTGGGATCATTCTGATGAACAAATGGAAGAACTGTTGTCTGGCCTCAACCGTCATGGATTTGCTTTCAACCGGGATTTCGTATTAAAACTATGTTTGACTTTGTTGAACAAAGGTGCTCGATACGAGGTTTCAAAGTTCCGCAAACCCGGTGTGCGAGAGGAAATTGAGAAAGAATGGCATAACATAACTAATGCTCTAAGAGATGTTGTTGATTTTATAAGAGGGAGTACTTTTATCCAGTGTGACAAGGCGATGCCATCCTACCTTACCCTAATTCCGTTGGTGTATTGCCGCTACCACTTTGCTGATAACTGGAAGGTTGCGAAAGGAATAGACACTTATCTACTGCGAACATTATTATGCGGTGCATTTAGTGGAAGTCCAGACGCACTTATTGACGACTGTGTCGATAAGATAAAGGAGCAACGCGGTTTTGATCTAAATCAAATGTTTGATACAATCCGTTCTAAAGGACGAAGCCTTGAACTTACTGAGGATCGTTTGTGGAAAATGGGGTATTCTTCTGATTCGATTCATCTGCTTTTTAACCTTTGGTACAATAGATTTAACTATGAACCGGCGTACGACAACAACCTCCCACAGGTCGATCACATTTTTCCACAGAGCATCTTGCAAGAAATTAAAGTCGCAAGTCCAGAAAACGGACTGCGAAACACAATGAAATACAAAAAAGATGAACGTAATCAGTTGGCAAATTGCATGTTGCTTACAAGGGAAGAAAATGGTCGTGGAGGGAAATCGGATATTTTACCTGAAGTGTGGTTCTCAGATAAAAAAGAAGAATACTTGGATATGCATTTAATACCAAAGAACAAAGACCTCTGGAAGATAGAGAACTTTGAAGATTTTATTGAAGAACGTAAAAAGTTGATAAGGGAAAAATTTTTATATCTTCTTGCGTAGAGACAGAGCTAGCTTGTTGACTGCATAATAAAAGTGTAACTAAACGCAATCAAAAAGTGCAACAGTAGGCAGATACATAAGAGGGCATTCCAGCCTTCCGTAACAAAATACATGGCTA
>JAAZBA010000402.1 GCA_012514045.1 Clostridiales bacterium
CTCTGGAAGCCCACAAGCTCAGAAATCTCCCCAATACTCATATCCGACTGCTCCAACAGCTCCATTGCCTTTTTCATACGCAGCTCATTTATATATTTTATAGGTGTGGTGCCGAAGTTTTCACGAAACAGTTCATTCAGCGTTGCCTTGCTGACATGGACAAGAGATGACAAATCGTCAAGACTTATGATACGGTCGAAGTTGCCGGAGATATATCGGACAAGGGCGGAGACCAGGACTCCTTTGTAAGTGTCCGTTCCCTCTCCCGGGATGCTGCCATGGCTCACTGCCACAGTACTTGCTCCTTGATATGACCTTAGAAGTGAGACGAGGAAAAGGGAAAAGAACATGTTCACCGCCTTGCCTGAAAGACCGTCCCCGATTATCGCCTCCTCAAGGGCGCCCTCAAGCTTTGAGAGGCAGGATTCAAAATCGGGAAGGGTGATGATATCAGGAAGGGCGCGAAGCTCTGCTTCCAGAGCATCGTCCGTGACGGCGAATTTCACGTCAATAAATTTTGGTTCCTCTTCATCGCATTCCACACCATGGAGGACACCGGGACAGATAAGCATGACATTGCCTCTCAAGGCAGAATGTTTCTCCTCGCCTGTAAGCAAATAGCCTTCATCCGAAAGCGGTACAAGCAGCTGCCAGAAGCTGTGGCTGTGGGGTGACGTCGACCAGCGCTGCCGGTATTTTGCTATCCAGTAAACCTTTGTCATTCTCTCCCCTCCTTTATATACATGTCCTCGGGTATTATTTTATCACAGGGGAAGCGGGATTGCAATAATCGATATGCTTTTGATTGAAAGGAATGATACTCAAGTGAAAATCGCGATGATTATGTCCGAAAGAGCCCGCAACAGAGTTATATCCCAAAAGTCCATGGCTTGCTTTTCCTCCTTCGGTGAGGTCGTGATGAACGACACGGAGGACACCTCCCCGGAGCAGATAAAGAAAGTGATGGCGGGAGCGGATATCGTCGTTACCTCCTGGGGCAATACAAGTCTCACCGGAGACATCCTAGATTGTGCCCCAAACCTTAAGCTTGTGGTACATGCCGCAGGCAGCATAAAGCCTATTGTTTCCGATGTGCTTTGGGAAAGAGGCATACGTGTAACAGGCTCCCCGAAACCCTTGGGCGAAGGCGTAGCGGAAACGGCTTTGGGTCTTACCATCACCGCTTCAAAGAACGTGTTTGCCTTGTCAAAGAATATCGCGGCCGGCGGCTGGAGCGAGGGAAAGGAGAATGTCCGTGATCTTTTTGATCTTACGGTGGGAGTAATCGGCGCCGGCTGGGCAGGAAAACATTACATCCGTCTGATGAACAATTTCGACGTGGATATCCTCATGTATGACCCCTTTATTTCCAAAGAAAAAGCAAAGGAGTTTGGAGCGGAAAAGGCAGAGCTGGAGGAGGTCCTGAAAAGGAGCGATATTCTCTCCATTCATGCCCCCTCCATTCCCGAGACGTATCATATGATAAATAAAGACACATTGAAGCTCATGAAAAAAGACGCTGTTCTCATCAATACTGCCAGAGGTTCGATTATTGACGAAAAAGCGCTTTATGAGCATATGGTTGCGGGAGGGCTTAAGTATACCTGCCTCGATGTAACCGATCCGGAGCCTCCTGCGCCGGATCATCCTCTTAGAAGCCTTCCCAACGTGATATTCACGCCTCACCTTGCGGGGCTTGCCAACAATGGCGGGCAAAAAATAGGGCTCCATGCCGCTCGTGAGGTTGAAAAATTCCTCAAAGGAGAAAAGATGGACTGCGAAGTAACAAAAGAAATGCTCGCCACCATGGCGTAATCGTTTGATATTAAAAAATGGGAACAACAGCGATGTGTTGTTCCCATTTTTTATGAGATTGTATACCTTTTCGATTATATTGTCAAAAGTCTGCCGCTTTTTGTATTTATGTGTTGCAATCTCGGAAAATATAAAGTATAATTAATTTGTGTGTGAGGTGTAAAAGTTCCCGGTTTGTTTCACTGACACCACAGTATTTACACGACCTGCCCGACAATTACAAAATATGAAAGGAAGAAGATTATGTCAACATCATCCTGCTGCGACGTCATCCTTAAAAATGACGTATTTACCCTTGTCGTAGGTTCCGATGCCGTTACAAAGAGCCTTACGCTTAATTCCACCGGGGAAGAGCTTTTTGTCCCCGGGGAGGAAATGTCTCTCTTCTCCGTTACCCAGGACAGGCCTTTCAACAACGAGGTAAAGCTTGCCCATCCTAACAAACGTACCACATATCAGGCGAATTCCTTAAAGCTTGAGGGCAATCTCCTCCGTGTTACTTTTGAGATAGTGCCCGTTAAGGCGGTAATCGAGCTGAACATCGCTCCCCGCTACATCGGCTTCAAGCTCAAGGAGTTTGTTGTATACCCTGAGGACTATGGTCATCTCTCCATGAAGGTTCCTCCGGTGGCGGAGTTCAGACTTTGCCAGCTCCCCGTAAAGAATAGGGAAAAATTCGGAGAATGGCTCAATGTGGTTTGGGACGATACCGCCGCGGTCAACGTCCTTGCCGTAACACCTCAAACCCGTATAGATTCCGAGAGACGCGCCCGCTGCCGTGTGCTGACAGCGGATGCGGTGAAAGGTCTTAAGCTTGAGGGCTGCGAATACGCTCTTATCGCCTCTGAAGCTGACAAGCTCATGGACGCCATCGACGCCATGGAGCGTTACTATTCTCTCCCCCTGGGAGTTGAGAGCCGCAAAAACAGGGAACTCAACCGTTCCATTTACTGGACACACACAATTAATCCAAAGAATGTGGACGAGCACATCGCCATTGCCAAAAAAGGCAACTTCAAGTACATGCTCATCTACTATCCCGCTTTCTTTGAGTCATTCCACGGCTACGGAGCCTGCGGCAACTACGATTACAACAAAGACTACCCCAATGGCAAAGATGACCTTATTTATGTGCTTGATAAACTAAAAGCTGCGGGTATCACCCCCGGCTTCCACTTCCTGCAAACCCACATCGGCCTTCGCAGCCGCTATGTAACTCCAAAAGCAGACCACCGTCTGGGCAAAACAAGGTACTTTACACTTGCCCGTCCCCTGCTTGAGGGAGATACAGAGCTTTACGTTGAAGAAAATCCCGCAGGCAGCGTGCTCCATCCCGATTGCCGTATCCTGCAGTTCGGCGGCGAGCTGATTTCATACGAAAACTTTGTTGACGAGGTGCCCTACCGTTTCACCGGCATTGTGAGAGGCGCCCTTGACACCATTCTCGAAGAGCATCCCCTTGGTCAGATCGGCGGTATCCTGGATGTGTCCGAGTTCAGCGCCACAAGCTGCTATCTTGATCAGAATTCAAGCCTTCAGGACGAGATTGCCGAAAAGCTTGCCGACGCCTACAACTGTGGCTTCCGTTTCTGCTATATGGACGGCTCCGAGGGCACAAACATACCATATGAATTCCACGTTGCAAATTCCCAGTACAGGGTATATAAACTGTTTAAAGAGACTCCAATTTATGTTGAGGGCGCGGCAAAGAGCCACTTCGGCTGGCATTTCCAGTCCGGAGGAAATGCTTTCGACATTTTCCCGCCGCCTATATTTAAGAAGATGATCGCCCGCTTCCCCGCCGAGGAGGCGCCCAGAATGAGATGCGATTTCACAAGGGTAGACTTCGGCTGGTGGGGCTTCTGGTGCCCGAGCGAGAAAGACAACGGCACCCAGGCTGATATGTACGAGTACGGCACAAGCCGCGCCGCCGCCTGGAACTGCCCCGTCTCTGTAATGGTACGCCCTGAAGTTATGAATGCCCATCCCCGTATTGATGATATCCTTGAGGTCATACACCGCTGGGAGGACGTAAGGGATAAGGATTGGCTGACAGAGGAGCAGATAAAGGATCTCCAGAACCTTGAAAAGGAGCACACCCTCCTTATTAATGAAAATGGAGATTATGAGCTCTTTGAGTGTGAGAAGATCGACGCCCCGAAGGACATCTCCGCTTTCCTCGTGGAAAGAGGCGGAAAGCGTCTCGTTATATACTGGCATGAGACCGGCGCCGGAGAGATTTCCATTAAGCTCGGCATAGACTCTCTGTCCGACAAAATCGGCGGAGACAGCCTTGAAATCAAGCGCAAGGGAGACTCCGTTGTTATTCCAGCAGAGAACAAGCGTTATCTCGTAACCTCTGCCTCTTCGGAGGAGGTCAAGAAAGCCTTTGCAGAGGCTTAAATAAGATACCACACAGGGAGGAAAATCAGATGAATTACCCTCTTATGCGTCAGGAGCTCATTGAATACTACCGCAACGTCGCCGATGATAAAGCTGAAAAGTTTTTCATTGAGTGCACGGAGCTCCTTGACCGTACCGCAAGGGAGGATATGACGGTCTTTGAGCAGAAGGTACACCAGTACCGCACCATATCCGAGGAATTCGATCCGGTGATTTTCCATCGCCTGCCCTACTATTATGAAACAGGCACCATGTCCGCTCACTGCGACGGCGCCAGGGATTTCCGCAACAACAAAAAGCATGCGGGAGGCTGGACCTACAGGAGAAACGCCCATCTCTTTATCGATCAGGATAAGGACCTGTGGGCGCGCCGCTGCGCCCAGACAGGGGAGCTTCTCTACCTCATCTGTGGTCCTTATAACGACTCGAGCCAGCATTTCCTCTTCAACTACCGTCCGGTATTTGAGTCTGGGCTTAAGGGTGTTTACGACAGATGTATATCCCTCATGGAGGAGGAATGCACCGAAGGCGAGCGGCAGTACTTAAGCGCCACAGCAGAGGGCATGCTCTGCTTGAAGAGAATGGCGGAAAAGTTCTCGGAGAAGGCCGCCTCTATGCTTGCCGAAGCGCCGGATGAGGAAGCGCGCCGCAACCTTGAGCTTATCCGTGACACGGCGAAGCGTGTACCCTGGGAGAGACCGGAGACCTTCTATGAAGCCATAAACACCTACGCTTTCCTAAGGAAAGCCATGGGTTCCCTTGAAGGCATTGGCTTCAACACCTTCGGCCGTGTAGATAAGGATCTGTACCCCTACTATACCAATGACATCGCCGGCGGCATCCTGACCCCGGAGAGCGCCTACGATCTTATCTGCCGCTTCATCATCATGTTTGACCTGCACTACGACCACAACATGAAAATGGTGGGCTATGCGGATCACGAGCTTGAGAACACCTATACCATCGGAGGCTACGGGGACGACGGCAAACCTGTCTGCAACCAGCTTACGCTCATGTTCCTGAGGGCAGCCAGAGAGGAAAAAACGATCTATCCAAAAATCAAGTGCCGCTACTCTTCGGATTCCCCCAAGGAATACTTTGATGAGATCAACAAAGCCGTTATCGCCGGCACCAGCGTAATCCTCTACCAGAACGACGAGTCCACAATCCCCGCCCTTGTGAACGCAGGCAGAACCTATGAGGAAGCAAGGGAATATGTGATGTCAGGCTGCTGGGGCATAAACTGCCCCGGTGTTGAGAAAACCGCCGGCGGCTGCTATCTCAACATGCTTAAACCCTTCGAGTTTTCAATCCACCGTCTAACCGACAGGATGGATAAGACAGGCATCATGTTCGAAATTCTTGACGGATGTGAGTCCTTTGAAGAGGTATACTCTGTCACCATGGAGAATATCCGCAGGCTTCTTGTGGAGCGGGCGGACATAACCATAAAAGGCGGCAGAATATGGGACAAGGTGGATCCCCTTCCTCTCATGTCCTCCACATTGCAGAAATGCCTCGAAACTAAGCGCGACTTTACCCAAGGGGGAGCCAAATACCGAGATGACCGCTATCTCTGTTTCGGTCTGCCCAACATTGTGGATTCCCTGCTTGCAATAAGGGAGCTCTGCTTTGAGCAGAAAAAATACACCCTCATGGAACTTCTTGACGCTGTAAGAGCAAATTGGGAAGGCTTTGAGGACATGCGTCTCGACTGCGTGCGCTGCCACGGCTGGGGAGACGGCTCTCCGGAGAGCGGAAAGCTTGCGAACCGGATGCACTCCGACCTATGCAAATACGCCAAGGGGCTTACCTCCACCTTCGGAGGAAAAGTAAACATCGGACATATAACCTACACGGAGATAAGGCACTGGGGAGAGAAAACCCTTGCCACTCCCGACGGCAGAAAATCCTTTGAGTACTTCGCTCAGGGACTCACTCCCTCAAGGCTCAAGAAAATCCCCTCCGTCACCAGCGTTGTAAACTCCATGATGTACCTTGATGGCGCCTCTATCGGCGGAAACAGCGTGCTGAACGTAATTCTTCCCTCAAACAATATGTCTCTCGACAGACTTGAAGCTTTCCTCAGGGTCACCGCCAAATCGGCGGTACAGTCCCTGCAGCTCAACTGCACAACAAAGGAGCAGCTGCTAGACGCTCAGAAGCACCCGGAGAAATATCCAGATCTGATAGTCAGGGTAACAGGCTTCTCTGCTAAATTCACAAGCCTTTCGCCTGAATGGCAGCAAGAAGTGCTGACGAGAAACTTTTACGAGTAAATAACCGAATTAAAGCCCGCAGGGAGATCATTTTCCCTGCGGGTTTATCGTTTTCAGAAGCATTTTACGTTTACATTTTTATCTGCTGCCCTGCGTCAAAATTCCCGGAGGAAATAAAGAAATTTTCTTGAGCATTATCCACTACCTATTATCTCTTTACGTTTTCCGCGATTTATGGTATTATATGGTGATATCTTTATTCGGAAGGCAGATTATAATATGTACAACGGTATCATAACCGTAGATAAACCCGCAGGGATGTCCTCCCACGGGGTAATAAACAGACTTAGGCGTATTCTGGGGCAGAAGAAAATCGGCCACGGGGGCACTCTTGACCCTATGGCTACAGGTGTTCTTCCCATATTCGCCGGAGGCGCTACTCGTGTGACTGAATTTGTACAGGAAAGCGATAAGGAGTATCTTGTCACCATGCGGCTAGGGGTGGTGACAGACACCCAAGACATAACAGGCACTGTAACAGATACCCGTCCTGTCACGTGCGGAAGAGCCGAAGTAGAGGAGCTTATCCCCCGCTTTGTCGGGACACAGCTTCAAGTTCCCCCGATGTACTCCGCCGTACAGGTGGACGGTCAGAGGCTATATAAGCTTGCCCGCAGCGGTATCGAGGTGGAGCGTGAGGCAAGGGAGATCACGATAAATTCAATTGTCCTTACAGGCTTCGATGAGGAAGCTCATGAGTACACCCTTGATGTTTCCTGCTCCAAGGGCACCTTCATACGCACTCTCTGCGCCGACATGGGTAAAGCTTTAGGCTGCGGTGCAGCCATTACAGCTCTTAGAAGAATAAGAACCGGGGATTTCACGCTGGAGGACGCCTATACTCTTGAAGAACTGGCGGAGCATGGGGAAAATGGCACACTTAAAGGACTATTCAGGTGCGCTGACATGTTTTTCATGGATCTTGGGAGGATTACCCTCAACGAAAGGAACGAGGAGCGGCTGAGAAACGGCGCTCCGGTGTATCTTACAAGGTTTCCAGCCGGGAAGTACAGAGTATATGGAAAAACTCTGGGATTCATGGGGCTTGGAGAAATCAGAGAGACCGACAGGCGGCCGGAACTATGGCTGTCAAACGGTCTTTGGCTCTGAGGTATACGGCTATGGAAAAGAAAAAAGCGCTGGCACTGGGGTTTTTCGACGGCGTTCACGCAGGCCACCTGAATGTACTTCGCCTTGCGTCGGCTTACGCTGAAAAACAAGGCATTGTTCCCTGCGCCGTCACCTTTGACGAACATCCCTTATCTGTAATAACCGGCACACCCGTAACGCTCATCTCCTCTAAGGCCGAAAGGGAGCGCCTTCTTCGCTCCGTAGGTGGAATGGACGAGGTGATAATGCTGCCCTTCCGGGAGCTCAGAGACATGGAACCGGAGGATTTTGTCAGAGAAATTCTGTTTAAGTCTCTCAACGGCGCCTTTGTCTGCTGCGGAAGCGACTACCGCTTCGGCAAGGACGGAAAGGGAGACGGGGAAATGTTAAAGAGTTTATGCCATTCCCTCGGCATAGAATTCGCCCTTGCCTGCCAGCTTGATGACGGAGAGAGTAAAATCAGTTCTTCCCGGCTCAGAGATGCGATAATCTCCGGTAATATGGAGCTTGCGCGGCGTCTTCTCTCAAGGCCTTACTCCTTTTCCGGTGAGGTTATTCATGGCAAAGCTCTGGGGAGAAAAATTTCCAGTCCCACAATGAACGTACGCATTACAGAAACTCTTCTGCCGAGGGGCGGAGTATACGCCTCCTTTGTGACGGTGAAAGGTATACGCTACGAATCTGTCACGAACATTAACAGCAAAGGGTTAGCGGAGATATTCGCCTTCGCGGATCTGGGATATGTGTACGGTGAAACCGTCTTTTGTGAGCTCAAGTCCCATATAAGAGACATGATTTCCTTCTCGAGCCTTGATGAGCTTAGAAACCAAATTTCCGCCGACTGTGAAGAGTCAGCGCGGCGGCTTAGGAAAGCTGACTGAGGAACAAGACATGGTACAGATGCGCCATATAATGCTCAAGCCCGCCAGCGGCATGTGTAACCTTCGGTGTGAGTACTGCTTCTACACCGATGAAACCTCAAAGAGAGCGGTGCCAAGCCGTGGGATGATGTCAGAGGAGACGCTTTCAAACATCCTTCGCCGTACCTTGAGCGATGTCACAAAGGAATGCACTATCGCGTTTCAAGGCGGCGAGCCCATGCTTGCGGGGCTTCCCTTTTTCCGCCTGGCTGCGGAGCTTACAAAGGAATATAACGTAAACAACTGCCGGGTAAATTTCGCTCTCCAGACAAACGGCACGCTTTTGGATGACGAATGGTGCAAATTCCTGAAAGAAAACGATTTTCTTGTGGGTATATCACTTGACGGGGTGCGGGATACCCACGACATGCACCGCCTTGACGCCCAGGGGAAAGGAACCTACACAAGAGTTCTCCGGGGCATAAGGCTTCTTGAAGAGAATGGGGTGGAATTCAATATACTCACAGTGCTGACGGGAAGCGTATGCCGCGCCTTTCGGAGGATAAATGACTTCTATACCCGTCAGGGCTGGGAGTATAGGCAATATATCCCCTGTCTCGATCCCCTTGAGGAGGAGAGGGGCGGTCACCCCTGGTCTTTAACTCCGGAGCGCTTTGGGCAATACCTGAAAACCGCTTTCGACTGCTGGTATCATGACATTGGGGTGGGGAAAAAGACGTATCACAGGTATTTTGACAATCTTCTTCGCATTATGCGTTCCCTTCCTCCGGAAGCCTGCGGCATGCTGGGACGTTGTACGCTACAATACGTCATAGAGGCGGACGGCAGCGTTTACCCCTGCGACTTCTATATGCTGGACCGGTACCTTCTGGGGAACCTGAATGAGCAAGGCTTCGGGGAGCTTGACAAAAGGAGGTCGGAGCTTATGTTCATCGGGGAAAGCGCGATGCTTCCCGAGGAGTGCGTAAACTGCAGATACCGTCCCCTGTGCCGCGGCGGCTGCCGCCGTGACAGGGATTATTTCGAGCGAGGCTTAGGGGTGAATTACTACTGCGAAGCCTATAAGTCCTTCTTTGACTACGCCTTCCCGAGGCTCCAGGCCTTGGCCGCGGGTATACGGTGATACGGGGTTTTTACGAGTATTTAATTGATGTGTCAAATAACATGCAGCAGTGCCAAATAATTTTGTTTTTATATCAGTGATGCTTTTTGTCCTATAATTTCTGCTATTTAGAATATAACATTTTTATTAAAAAATTATTTTTGTGCTTACCGTATAAGGTGGATAACGCTTGACTATTCTCTTTTTATATGCTACTATTTAAATGAAGAGTTATTCATTTTATTGGTTTAAGGTGTAATTTAATAATTTAATTCTGAGAACCTCAAACGCTTGTTCAATGTTTTAAACCCATTATCTAAATAATGTTAGAGTGCCATCAGCTGCTTTTTTGCGTGATTTGACATAAATTTCACATTCCTTGTATTTTAGATTTCAAATATGGAACGTAAAATAGGGATGTGTAGCGAAAAATCTAAATAAAAAATTGTCTGAAAGGAGACAGTAAATGAAAAACCGCACATTTTTAAAGCTCATCTCGCTCATTCTGACACTGGTCATGGCTCTCTCCCTTGTCGCAGGCTGCTCAAGCTCCGGCAAGACGGGAACAAAGACCGAAACAAAGACAGAAGAGAAGAAAGCAGAAACCAAGAAGGAAGAACCCAAGAAAGAAGACGCCAAGAAAGAGGAAAAGAAGGAAGAACCCAAGAAAGAAGACGCTCCCGAGTCCAAGGACGACGAAAAAGTTGCTCCCCCCTCCGGGATCCCCTCCATTCTTAAGACAGACCCCGCTGACATGTACTGGATGCACCACACGGATCCAATCACGCTAAAGGTATATGTCAATACTCTGATCACAGATGGCTGGCAGTGGGGCAATGACGTCACAACGAAGTACATCACCGAGCGCACAGGTGTCAACCTTGAGATGGAATACGCTCCCGACAACGAAGGCACACGTCTTAATCTGATGCTGGCGGGCGGCGAAGAGCTCCCCGACATTTTCCATCAGATCGCTCCCAACTCTCCGGCAGCCGGCGAACTCATTAAGGGCAACTACGTTCTTTGCGCCGAGGATCTTATAAACGAATATGCTCCCGAGATGTGGGATCTCTACAGCCCCTTCCAGAAGGACTACGCCGCCGCCGCTGACGGCAAGATGTGGGGCTTCGTAAACGGCTATGAGTTCGACGGTGAAAACCACTATGGCTACATGCACGGCTACATCGGTGGACGTGCCGACATTCTTGAGGAGCTGGGCTATTCCAACCTTGATATCAAGACGCTTGACACCTTTATGACTGTTCTTGACGACTTTAACAAGGTATGGAAGACAGATTATCCGGACATCGTATACCCGGTTCTTATGCGCGGCGTAACAGGCCAATTCTCCGCCATCTACGGTCAGGTTGCATGTAACAGCAACATCCGCTACAACGAAGAGAACAACTCCTGCTACTTCTGGTTCCAGAGCGAGGCAGGCAAGAACACACTCAAGTTCTATAACAACCTTTTCCACAAGGGATACCTCCCTGAGGAAGCTTTCATCACCACTGACAGCTCCATCGACCTTATGGGCGCCGGCAAAGTCCTGTTCTTCATCGCGGGCAACACATGGGAGTCCTCCTCCGCCAACGCTCCTCTCCACCAGAATGTAAGCGAAGACGCTTACTTCATGCCGATATATCCCTTCAGCGCCGTCGGCGAAGAAATGATGCGTACATTCAAGGGCGTTACTTATAACGGATCTGCCTGCTGGGTCAGCGCCGACAGCAAAAATCCCGACAGAGCCCTCGGCTTCATCGAATACATGACAACCGAGGAAGGCATACTAACTACAAACATGGGTATATACGGCACGCACTGGGATGTTACAGAGGATGACGACGGTTATCTCTATCCCCAGTTCATTGACGAAGTTTTCACAGCCGATGTAAAGGTCGGTCATAAAGCTATGAAGGACACCTACGGTATCAATAACTATGAGCACTCCCTCTGGTTCTTCCATGCCAACAGCTATAACTTCCTGTGGAACTATGATGTCATCTTCCGCCGCGGAATCAATCCCGACAACCTTCTGAAGGCGCGTAACATCTGGTACTCCGAGACAACAGACAACGCTGACCTCACAGGTGTGCCCGCCACATTCGCTATTGACGCGTCTTCCGACGCCGGCGTGGCTCTTGCAGGTCTCCAGGATATCTTCAACTCCGAGCTTGCCAAGATTGTCTTTGCGGCCAGCGACGCTGAATTTGAGTCCATGTACGACAATATGATCGCAGCTCTCCAAGCTGCCGGCGAGGAGAACTTCTGGAAACTCTATCAGCCCATGATAGAAGAGAAGTTAACACTCTACAAGGCCGCTCTTGCTTCTCACTAAATAATAGCACCCCAATACGCGGCCGAATGTACCAATGGCGGTCATTCGGCCGCGTTTAAACACCACTGAGTCAGCTTCAAAGTGCTGATTTGGATCGAAACCTCATGAAAGGAAGGTAGCGCCCTTGTCCGCAATATGCGGATGGGAGCGTAAAACTATGAGAAAAAAGGAACTTAACATACGCGCTCCCCGCACGGTTGAAAAAAAACCGTTCTGGGTTCGCTTTAAAAAGGAAGCTGTCTTTCATATTATGATATGGTTCGGAGTTGCCTTCCTTATAGTGTTCGCCTATATCCCAATGTCCGGCATTATTATCGCTTTCAAGGATTATAATTTCCGATCCGGCATCTTTGGAAGCCCCTGGGTAGGACTGAAGCACTTCAGGCAGCTATTTCAGGACTTCTTCATGGGCAACGCCGTTATAAATACAGTAGGTATTTCTGTTCTCTCCATCGGCCTGTCCTACCCCTGTACGATTATATTTACATTGCTGCTGAACGAGCTTCGAAACGTCAAGTTCAAGAGAGTCATTCAGACGGTCAGCTATCTGCCCCACTTCATTTCCTGGGCTATCATGGCCGTTATCCTCAACTCTATGCTCTCCCCCAGTGAAGGCATCATCAATATCGTGCTTCAGAATCTTGGTTTTATTGACAAGCCCATAGCATTTCTGGGCCGCGAGGATCTCTACTGGATCACCGTTGTTGTAGCAAGCATCTGGAAGTCTCTGGGCTGGAACACCATCGTATACCTTGCCGTTATCTCCGGCATCGACGAGTCGCTCTATGAAGCCGCAAAGATTGACGGCGCAGGCCGCTTCGCCAGAATGAGATACATCACGCTTCCCGCCCTGTCGGGTATCATAGCCATCATGCTCATACTCTCCGTGGGAGGCATAGCCGGCACAGGTTTTGACACATCTTTCTACCTGTCCAACGACCTCAACTACAACCGTTCGAACACACTTTCATATTATGTATATACAATCGGTCTGAGACGCGCAAACTTCTCCTACTCCACAGCGATTTCATTCCTGCTTTCAGTGGTATCGGCGACGCTCATGCTCACAGCCAACACCATATCCAACAAACTGACAGGAAAGGGGTTGTTCTGATTATGAGAGGAAACACCAGTTCTATTAAAATGACCGCCACGATAAACGAGAAGATATTTGACGTTGTAAACGTGTTTCTTATGCTCATCGTCGGCTTTATAACCCTCTATCCCTTCTGGTATTGTATTGTGGTGTCCTTCAATGACGGCCTTGACGCCACAATGGCGCCTCTCTACTTCTGGCCCCGTAAATGGACCTTTGACAACTACGAGTTCATCGTCACCAACGAACGTACGCTCCATGCGGCTATGATTTCCGTGCTCCGCACAGTGATAGGCGTTGTTACCCACGTAAGCTTTACCGGAGTTGTGGCCTACGGTCTCAGCAAACGTTGGCTTATGGGACGCAAGTATTACATGATGTTTTTCATGTTCACAATGTACTTCGGCGGCGGACTTATCCCCACATACCTCCTTATCCGCGCCCTTGGACTTATCGACAATTTTCTTGTTTACATTATCCCCAGTCTTTTCAGCGTTTACGACTCCATTCTTATCATGGCTTACTACGACTCTATCCCCGGCGCCCTTGAGGAAGCGGCGAGGATTGACGGCGCGGGGCATTTTAAGATATTCGCGCGGATTATCTTTCCCGCTTCACTGCCTATTTTTGCCACAATTGCCCTTTTTAACGGCGTCGGCCAGTGGAACGCCTACTTTGACACCACCATCTACACCCGCTCCGACAAGCTTCTCACCCTTCAGGCTATCATGACAAAAATGATAAACTCCGCTGAGGCGCTTCAGGAGATGAATGAGCAGATGGCGGCATCCGGCGCGGTGGACGGCTTCGCGACCATCAAGCCTATTACCATACGTATGGCTACGATGATATTCACAACCGTGCCGATTACCCTTGTTTACCCTTTCCTGCAGAAGTACTTCGTTAAGGGAATTATGATAGGCTCCGTTAAGGGCTAAAGGAGAACATTTATGAAAATCGCAACTACTACAGCTGATTTTATCTGGTATACCGCGCCTTGGGATATATCCTCGGCTTTGCTGCTTATGGCGGACGCCGGCTTCAAGTATGTTGATATCTCCCTGGGTACCGCAATGAAGCCTAACTCACCCATGTGCGGCGACGGCTGGGAGACCTGGGCTGATGATATCGGCAACACCGCCGCGAGACTGGGGCTTACCTTTGTGCAAGCCCATTCCTCCGACACTGTATACGACAAGGGGGAGAAAAGGGATTACCTCACTTCCATGATAGAGCGTCAGCTTCTTATCTGCGAGAAACTTGGGGTTCCCGGCATTGTTGTACATGGTATACCTAAACCTCAAGGCGAGCGGGAAGACTTCATGGTCAAAAACACCGAGTTCTACCGGGATCTTCTAAAAACCTCGGAAAAGACAGGGGTCATGATCTACACCGAGAACACCTGCCGTCAGAACTGTCCTACCTACTATATATTCAACGGTGACGACGCCAATGAGCTTTGCTCAAGAGTCAATCACGAGCTTTTCGGCGTATGCTGGGATACAGGTCACGCCCATGTACATGGCACAGAGCAGTACAGCTCCATTATAACAATGGGCAAAAACCTGAAAGCCTTACATATACATGACAACTATGGTGTGGCGGACGTACATATTCAGCCTTATGCCGGCAATCTTTGCTTTGACGCGGTGCTTAAAGGTCTTGTGGACGCGAAATATACCGGTCCTTTCACCCTTGAAGCCTACTGTGCTCCGGTACCCGCCAATTTCTGCTTCTGTAACCGCAAACCCTTCGTAAAGGACGGCGTGGTTTACGACAAGGCTCTCATGCCTCCCATAAGCATCATGCTCCGCTCCGAGCGGCTCATGCTTGACACCGCCAGGTTCATGCTTGAAGCCTACGGTTGCTACGAAGACTAATATCCGATATTCCCCCTGTCAATAGCTTCGACAGGGGGTTTTGTATGGTATGTGAGAAGCTATCACATGCGCTTTACATTACACGGGTTTTGTGGTAAAATCTGTTTAAAATAATACGGAGGGAACGATTTCATGAGTTTATACAATAAGCTTTCCGACTGTATGCAAGGCAACGTGCCGGGAGAATATGTGCTTCCTTTTTTCTGGCAGCATGGTGAGCCCCATGAGCGGCTAAAAGAGGAAATCGACGCTATAGAGCGTTCAAGCGTCAGGGAGTTCTGCGTTGAAAGCCGTACCCATGAAGAGTTCGGACGCGAGCAGTGGTGGATCGACTTCAAATACATCCTTGATGAGGCAAAAAGAAGGGATATGCGGGTATGGCTTCTGGACGACAAGCGCTTCCCCACTGGCTATGCCAATGGCTATGTAGAGGAGCATCCGGAGCTTAAGAAGAAGCTTATCCGTCTCGACTGGAGAGACTACGCAGGTCCCAGAAAGAATATACGCACCATGGCGCTCCCGATAGATAGCGATGAGAGCTTCCTTTCCATCGTTGCCTACCGCAGGGAGGGCAACGGAAACGAGTTCTGCGGCGAGCCTATCGACCTGCTCCCAACCCTTAAGGACGGACTTCTCTCCTGGGACGTCCCCGAGGGCACCTGGAGAGTTTATTTTATCATAAATACCAGGAAAACCGTAGAGTCCGAATGGATCGACGTGCTCAATCCTGAATCCTGTAAGGCAATGCTAAAAGCGGTGTATGAGCCTCACTACAAGCGTTTCTCTAAATACTTCGGCAACACCTTTGCGGGATTCTTCTCTGATGAGCCCCGTTTCGGCAATGATCATCACACCTATGATTCCTGCCTCGGAAAGCCCGGTATGCCGGTGCCCTGGAGGGAGGATCTCCCGGAGCTTATAGCCAAGGAATCCGGCATGGACATAAAGAAAGTCAAGCTTCTCCTCCCTGCCCTTTTCCATCCCTATAAGGGGAATGAGCTCCATCTGCTGCGCTTAACCTACATGGATGTGGTGACAAAGCTCTACAGGGACAACTTTGAGAAGATGCTGGGCGACTGGTGCAGGAAGCGCGGAGTGCTCTATATCGGCCACATTATCGAGGACATGAACACCCATATGCGCCTGGGCTACGGAGCGGGCCACTTCTTCCGCGCCCTTGAGCATCAGGACATGGGTGGCATGGACATTGTTCTCCAACAGATTATACCGGGCATGCTGGACACCGATCACTGCGCTCCCGTGGGCGGGAACCTTATCGATCCCGAATTCTTCCACTATCTTATCGCCAAGCTCCCCTCCTCCCAGTCCCACGTAAATCCCCGCATGAAGGGCAGAGCCATGTGCGAAATCTATGGCGCCTTCGGCTGGGCTGAGGGAATACCCATGATGAAGCAGCTGACGGATCATATGCTTGTCAACGGCATCAACCACTATGTACCCCACGCCTTCTCACCAAAGTACCCCGACAGTGATTGCCCTCCCCACTTCTACGCGAATGGGCTTAACCCTCAATTCGAGGCTTTCGGGGAGCTTATGAAATATATGGCTCGCTGCTCCCACCTTATTTCCCATGGTACCCACATTGCTCCCGTTGCGGTGCTCTACAACGCGGAAGCCGAGTGGGCTGCGGGAGAGTACGACTTCGTCCAGGCTGTGGGACGTTGTCTTATCCGATCCCAGATCGACTTTGATGTGCTAAGCGAGGACACAATCGCTTCCCTTGAGGTAAAGGACAACTGTCTTCTTGCCGGAAACGAAAGCTACAGAGCCCTCATTATCCCGAAAAGCGAGTTTCTTACCGACAGCATGATAGCGGATCTGCAGAGATTTATTGATTCCGGTCTCACCGTTATAGTTGCCGC
>JAAZBA010000245.1 GCA_012514045.1 Clostridiales bacterium
GGGTGAGGAAAAATTACCGATTTGTGAAGGATATGGATCCCACAAGGATTGTGGAGGATAACTCCGTCTGTAATTATGACCACGTGGAGACGGACATCAACACCTGGCACTTCTACGCCAACGGCTATGAGGTTGTAAAGAAAGTGATTTCCGACTTTACCGAAGCCAATGTCATCGGCAGCAGTGCGAACTACACAGTAGGCAACGTCATGGAGGATGTGCCGCTTATGAACAGCGAATGCGGCAACGTGTGGGGCATTGACGGAAGCGCCGGTGACTCCGATATGTCATGGCACTATCACTATATGATAAACCAGTTCCGCCTGGAGGAAAAGCTCTGCGGTTTTGTGTTTACCGAGTTCCACGATGTGGTAAACGAGTTCAACGGTTACTATAGAATCGACAATACCGAGAAGATGTTCGGTTTTGAGGAGTATGTGCCGGGCATGAGTATGGTCGATCTCCACACTCAGGACTTCCTAGCCTACGACGCGGTTCCCATGAGGACCGTAAAGGGCGGAGAAACCGTCAAAATCCCCCTATATATCTCGTCCTTCACAGATAAGTACCACGATAAGGATATGAAAATCCGCGCCGAGCTATGGTATACCGACGACAGTGGTACTTGCCATTTCTTTGATGTAAAGGAAATCGGCATAAAATACAACCGCTACGGATTGATCGACACAGGGGAAGCGGAGCTCAGGATGCCCCAAGAGGAAGCGGTTGCTGTGGCAAGGCTGTATCTTGAAACCGCCGATGGTGAGACCGTCATGAGAAACTTCACCACCTTTGACGTAAGAGATGAGATAGAGGGTATTGAAATCCCCCTTGACAGCGCCGATGTTGAAGGTCACGGAAAATTCTGTCAGGAGGGAGCGAAACTCAACCTGTTTAACGGCGCCTCAGCGAAGTTCGACATTCCCCTTGAGGGATTGGATTTGTCCAATGGTGTAGAAATCCTGTTTGAAGCCTCTGCAAGAGAGACGTTTACCCGAGACCGTATAGGTGACGACGAAAACGAGCTGAAAGTGGGAAGCTACATGTTAGGCTACAGAGTGGATCCGGGAGAAAACCCCAATTGCTTCTTCATGACCGATGAAAAGCTATATCCCTCTACGATGACTGTAAAGATAAACGAAAAGAGCATGAAAGTATTGCTCCCGGACAGTCCTGCTGACTCAAGAGGCTGTCTGTCATGGCACTATCAGGCTCAGGACCGCCGCCTTGACGATGCCGGAACCTACGGCTATATGGTGTCGATAGTGCTTGACGGCGAGGACATAAAGAGCAATAAACTCTCTCTTGAAATCTCCTCTGACAGAGGCATATCCCTGTTCGGAAGAAACAGCGGCCGCTACCCTACAGGCCTGAGAGTAGCGGGCAGATAAATAAAGACAAAACAAAAGAGAAAGAGCGCTCTGCTGCAAGGCGAAGCGTTCTTTTCAATTAAATATCCATCAGTCTGTCCACAAATGAGTGACCGTCAAGGATGCGTTTTTTGATGTTGTCATCCACCGGATCCATGTCAATAATACATTTTGTGCTCATAAGAGCAAAAATCGGAGCGCAGGAGCCATACACAAGATAGTCTGAGAGATCGGCGGAGTCTATGCGCTGGATATTGAACTGACCGGTACGAAGTCCGCTGATATCGGCGAAGACATTACCCCGGAACTTGATATTACTGCTCAGATACATGATCTCGTCCAGGGCGATATTCGAAAGCAGCGTGGTGATGCCCGTATAGGTATATAGAAAATACTCAATATATGGAGTAGTCACGGCTTAAGGATGAAACATATATGTGATGCGGTTGTCCTCCATACGAAGGTTGATTACCAGAGGGAGATTGTACTGAATAAGAGCGTCACAAAGCGTCTGAAGATGTGGATCGTTAAGCTGATAGCCGTGGAAGCCGGGGAAAATCTTTACCGCCCGGATTCCGGACTTAACGCCGCTAAGTAGCATGGACTCCCAGCCCGGATGGAGGGGATTTATGGTTTGGGCATGGAGATAGGGAGTGCCGCTAAGCTTTTCTGAGAGCCTTGAATCCGCTTCCCAGGAATCCTCATAAAATATTGCCTCGAGGGAGGACATAAGACCTCCATCAATTCCCGCCTTCCTGTGCTTTTCAAGCATGAGTCCGGGAGTGTTGGTTCTGACATGGTGAAAAGGCCAGTTTCCGGAGAAACAGTTGCAGTCGAACGTACGCATTATGTATACCTCCATTTCCTACAGACGGAAGCTTCTGTCAAGAAGTTTTTGGGAGTTTTTATAGAATATCATATCGCGCTGCTCCCCGGAAAGATTGGCGGACAGAATCTTGCCGATGTTCACAGGCACCGACACACCGGGCATGTCGCTTCCGTAGAGAATACGCTCCGCTCCCAGCATTTCCACAGTGTAGTCCATCGCGTCGCCTCCGAATACAGAGAAGGCATAGTCGCACCAGACATTTTTACATTCTGCGATGGCGGGTATGGCGTTGTAGCAGCTGCCGCCGAAATGAGCCATAATGATTTTCGTTTTTGGGTAGCGCTTCGCGATTTTTGATATGTTTATGCCCGTGCTCTCGGTGGGTATAACCCGTTCAACCTTGAGGAATGTATGATAAACCACCGGCATTCCGTAATCCTCGGCAAATTCCATCACCTTACCCGCTCTGTCATCGTCCGCAGGAGTTGAGACCCAGAGCTTTATAAGGCTCATTCCCTGTTCCTCAAAGCCTCTCTTCAGTACATCAAGAGTGTCGGAGTTTGAGGGGTTCGCGTATACCGCGCCGCCGAAGCGTTTCGGATGCTTCCTGATAAGCTCCGCCACGGCAGCATTGTTGCGGCGAACAATATCCTCGGTAGGGTAGTAGCCTCCGTCAACGCTTGACACGTAGGCTTTGTCAATGCCGTAAACTTCCATTATATGGAGCAGGTTTTCGGTGCATTGCTCCGTTGAGGGCTGAAAGTGAAGATGGGCGTGTATATCGATTATCATGCTTATTCCTCCTCTGCGCTGCTCAACCGTCTGTATTCCGACGGTGACATATGCATAAGTTCCTTAAAGCGGGTGACAAAGTATGACGAGGAGTAAAAACCTGTATCCTCAGCGATTTCATATATGTTTTTGTCGGTGGATCTGAGCAAGCGCTTAGCCAGCTCCATTCGTGATGTTGTGATATATTCCTTGAAGCCGAAGCCGGTTTCATCTCGTATAATCCTGCCGCAGATATAGTTGGAAACGGAAAAATGCTCTGCCACAGAGGACAGCGTGAGATTCCCGTCGGTATAATGCTCCTCGAGGTAGTTAAGCAGCTCATCCCTAAGCTTGGAGCTGCTGCTTTTACGTTCATTAAGCTGCCGGTCGCATACGAGACTGATGCTTTCGTCCATGGTTTTGCAAAGTTCTTTCACGTTCCGGAAGGAACGCAGGGCAGAAACTTGGCTGTCAGGCAGCTCAATGCCGAGCGTATCTGTGAGATTCAGGTAGCTGACAACCAGCTCATACCCTCTGTAGAGCCTCTCTCTGTAAGGAATGCGCTCGTCAAGCAGTAATTCCTCCAGCTCCGACAATGTCTTTGACGCCTCTTCATATGCTCCGGATTGTACGCTCTGCAGGAAATGGGAAAGGGTATTGTTTCCAAAAACGGATGTTGAGGTGCCCAAACGGCGGAAAGCGTTGATTCTTGACCGGAGATACGCCCGTCTTAGGCCGTCTGCGTCTTTGACAATTCCGCTGGAGCCTAAGATCTGTTTGCTGTCAAGGAGAGAACGAAGCTCATTCTCAAGAATCTCAGGGATAGAATCGGTGTAGTCGCTGTTTTCAAGCACAAACAAAAATACCGTACCTGAGGGCACTGCGGGTTCGTCGGGAGCGGCATCGGTGATATATAGATTAAGAGGCAGCTTCTCGGTCATAATTCTTGTTATCCTGTCGGAGCTGTCGGGGCTGAGGGTTAGGTTAACGGCGGTGAAAAGGAGAAAGCAGTGCTGGGAAAAGGCGTGATTGAAAACATATTCCATGCTGCTTGTTGGAATCCCGTTGAGGAAACTCTGAAGCATTGCCTCAATAAGCTGCCTTCTGGTCTTTCTTACATCGGATTCCATCTCCAAGTTCTCATGTAAAAGCTCGTCGGCTCTTTCCTGAGCGTCGGTGATAAGCCTCTCAAGGGTCTTGAGCTCGCTGTCCAGGGTGTCCTCAGAGGTATGAATTGTCTCAAGTGTACGGCGGATTGGGCGATACATTATATAAAGTGACACGCTGCAAAGGAGAATCAGCACAACGATAACCACAAGCAGCTCTATTCGCATGGTGCGGTAGTAGTTTTCAATCTCGGAACGAAGGGTCTCGTCAATGGGAGATATGGCAAAGCGCAGATTGCTCCAGGGCGCTGTCCCATGGGTTATGTAAACGTCTCCGGAGCTGTCAAAGTCCTTTGTTGAGAAGAAGAGCCTGTCTCCGGAATAGACAGCGAGACCGCACTGGGCGGTGGGATAGTAGCCGAAGAAGCTCTCCGTAAGAGTGTCGGCGGTGAGCTCATAGAACACCACCGCGTCGGTATAGGCTCCGTAGGACAGGTTGACGGTACGTAAAATGTAAATTGAGGAGCTCTCCTCCATACCGTAGGCGGCAGGGGAGAACAGGCGGAGCTTTTCGGCTTCCCTGTCGTTGAGCATGGCTTTGAATGCGGCAGAGGCTTCGTATTGATCTTTAAACATCTTATCGGAGAACTGGGGGATTGTATAAGCGAACTCCGTTGTGATTATTTTGTCGAAATCATATAAATACAGACCCATCTCCTGTACACCCTGAACCATGTCACAGTAGTCCAGAAGCGTCTTTGTGGCTTCGTGGACATACCAGCTATTCTTTTTGAAAGCATTAATGGAGAAATTCTTCTCCACGCTGATTTTTGCCGCGTTCAGATCAATTTCATGGGTCTTTTCTGACCAGAAGGCGGAGAAATATAAGCTCATAGCGCTGGTATTCTGCTCATTAAGGCGCTCAAGCTCCCGATAACTGTTGCTGAGGCTGATATATTGGAGCAGCGCAAAGGGGAGGACGATGATGAAAACCAGCACAAGCAGCAAGCGCCAAAGGTAACCCCTGCGGCGAAGCTTCTTAATAAAACTCAAGGGACTTGCATCCTTCCTTTTAAGAACAAAAAATGTATATGGTGTTCTGTTGTGACAACATTGTAACATAATTTACGTTAAAAGTATACTTAAGTTTTCTGAAATACATTTAGGAAAAATCAAAATCAAGCAAAAATTCGTTTAATTCATAACTGTTTTTTAAAAAGCTGAACTTTACAGAGGGAATGTTGATGTAGTATCATATATATAAGGGATTATTAAGAAACATGAACAAGAAAAGAGGTATGCTTATGATTTCTTCGCGGATATCCCAAAAGAAGATCGAGCGGAAAAGAATCCTGAAATTAATTAAAAAGAATTGGCAGATGTATCTGTTTGTATTACCGGCGGTTGTATGGTATATAATCTTTGCCTACGGACCTCTGTACGGACTCCAGATCGCCTTCAAGGATTTCAACGGCGCGCTGGGTATTTGGGGCAGCCCATGGGTAGGATTAAAGCACTTCCGCAATTTTTTCAGCTCCTACTACTTCTGGCCGCTTATACGTAATACAATCCTGCTTTCCACATATTCACTGGCAGCAGGATTTCCGATCCCCATAATTCTGGCTCTCATGCTCAATGAAGTTAAGAGTTATCGTTACAAAAAGTTCGTACAAACCGTCACATACGCTCCACATTTTATCTCTACCGTCGTTATGGTGGGTATGATAACGATCGTCATGTCCCCCTCAAACGGCATTATAAACAACGTCATCAGGGCTCTGGGCGGTGAGACAGTATTTTTCCTGACGGATCCCGCGAAGTTTCGCCATATCTACGTATGGTCCGGAGTCTGGCAGGGTGCCGGATGGGGAAGCATCATCTACCTGGCAGCCCTCTCCGGAGTGGACCCCGAGCAGCATGAGGCGGCGATTATTGACGGCGCGTCAAGAATACAGAGAATCTGGTACATAAATATCCCCGTGCTTCTCCCCACAATGTCCATTCTTCTCATTTTAAATGCCGGAAGCATCCTGAATGTAGGCTTTGAAAAGGTGTTCCTGCTGCAAAACGACTTGGTCCGTGACGTGGCGGAGGTCATATCCACCTATGTCTACAAGCGAGGACTTATAAAAGCGGAGTACTCATTCTCCTCAGCTGTTGGTCTTTTCAATAACGTGGTCAACTTTATACTTATAATCACAGTCAACGGTATAACCCGGCAGCTTTCGGGCAACAGCCTGTTCTGAGAAGGGAGGAAACAAGATGATAAAGTCCACGTTAGGGGACAGAATATTCAACGCCATAAATCTTACTCTGATTACAATTCTGATGCTTGTGGTGCTATATCCTCTGATCCTCATTGTGTCCTCCTCTTTCTCTGACGCAAATCTCGTAAGCACGGGACAGGTGTGGCTCCTACCAAAGGGATTCCATATCGACGGATACAAAAGAGTGTTTAGCGATCCCGACATCATGATAGGTTACCGCAACTCCATATTCTACACGACCGCCGGAACGGCTGTAAATCTGGCTGTTACGCTTTTGGCAGGCTATGCCTTATCAAGGCGTGATTTGGTGGGCAGAAACGTCCTAATGTTTATGATGCTCTTCACCATGTACTTCGGAGGAGGTATGATCCCCACGTACATTATTGTGCGTAACCTGAATCTCCTGAATACCTGGTGGGTTCTCATCGTCACCTCAGCTATCAGCACCTACAATCTCATCATATGCCGCACCTTTTTTATAAACGGTGTTCCCCGTGAGCTTGAAGAAGCGGCAGAAATCGATGGCTGCTCTCAGGCAAGAACGTTTTTCACTATCGTTCTGCCTCTTTCCAAGGCTCTCATCGGTGTAATGACTCTGTATTACGGCGTGGGTCATTGGAACAGCTGGTTCTCAGCTATGATATACTTGACGGACCGCAGCAAGGTACCCCTCCAGCTCATCCTCCGTGAGCTGCTGATAGAGAACCAGACAGCGGCGCAGATGATTGAAGTGGATGCCTACGGCGGCGACAGTCTAATCGATAAAATAAAGCTGGCGGAGCTCATAAAATATTGTGTAATAGTGGTCGCCAGCGTTCCCGTAATGGTAGTATACCCCTTTATTCAGAAATACTTCGACAAAGGCGTAATGCTGGGAAGTATCAAAGGATAGGTCAATTGAATATTCAGGTTTGAACCCGAATATTCATGACATATATTTAATATTATTA
>JAAZBA010000075.1 GCA_012514045.1 Clostridiales bacterium
AGGGACCTGCTCACGACCGCTTGTTTGTGGTAGATGTGCTGATAAACTCCAACGCTGTGGGACAGGGTGAGGGAAGATCAAAAAAAGAGGCGGAGCAGCTTGCCGCCAGAAGCGCCCTTGAGCTGATGGGAGAGGAAGTCTGATGAGGATAATCCCAATATTTGTCCCCCATGAGGGCTGCCCCCATGACTGTGTTTTCTGTAACCAGAGGAAAATTGCCTCCCAACACTCCCCGGAACCCTCAGACGCAGAGTGTGAGATAGAGCTCGCGATAAGGAAGACAGGCACGGGAGCACAGCTGGCGTTCTATGGAGGCAGCTTTACAGCTATAGAACAATGCCGTCAGGAGAGCCTTTTGGAGGTGGGAAAAAGATATATTCAAAGAGGTGCCATAGAAAGCATAAGGGTATCCACAAGACCCGACTGTATCGACGAAGCTGTGTGTGAAAGACTGAGAGAATATGGCGTGAAAACCGTGGAACTGGGAGTACAATCCATGTCTGATGAGGTGCTTTGCCTTTCTAACCGAGGTCACACATCGGAGCACGCAAGGCTTGCGGTGAAGATGCTTAAAGATTTCGGCTTTGAGGTTATTGTGCAGGTCATGGCGGGGCTCCCCGGAGACAGCGAGGAAATAAGTCTGTATACGGCAAAGGAGACGGCAAAGCTGCGTCCCGATGGAACTAGGATATACCCTGTGGTGGTAATACGTGACACCGCGCTTTTCGATATGTGGGAAGCTGGAGTTTATGTACCGCTCACGCCTCAGCAGGGAGCTTTCAGAGCCTCCCTGATGCTTGAGGAGTACATAAAGCACGACATACCGGTAATAAGAATCGGTCTTAATCCGACGGAGGATTTATCAGGCGGCGGCGCAGTGGCAGGAGCATATCACCCGGCCTTGGGAGAAATAGCGAGAGGCTACATCTACCGCCGGTTGGCTGAAAGGCTGCTTGACACCGTACAGAAGGGAGAAACGGCGGAAATGTACGTAAATCCCTCCTTTGTTTCTTGTATGACAGGAATAAAGCGGGAAAACGTGTTGTTTCTTGAGGAAAAATACTCGATTCGCCTTAAAATAAAGCCTAGCGCAGAACTTGATGCCTATGAAGCAGGCATAAAAAATACCAAATCCGGGAGTGGAATGATTGTTTCTAAAATCGATAGATATTCAGGGGTTTAAATCTTTCCCCGACAAAATACATATAACCTTTGGCAGAGGCATAACGGCGATAGTGGGTCCCAACGGTTCAGGTAAGTCAAACATATCCGATGCCATCCGCTGGGTCATGGGCGAGCAGTCTACAAAAACGCTCCGCGGCTCACGAATGGAAGATATTATTTTTTCAGGCACCGCAAAACGCACACCCGTGGGCTACGCCGAGGTATCTCTTACAATCGATAATTCCGACTATGCCCTTACGGTTGATTATTCCGAGGTTACGGTAACGAGAAGATTCTACCGCTCAGGAGAGAGTGAGTTCTATATTAACCGCAAGCCTGTCAGGCTTAAGGATATCCATGAGCTGTTAATGGACACAGGACTTGGCCGTGACGGCTATTCCATGATAGGTCAGGGAAAAATCGATGAAATCCTGTCGGTTAGGAGCGAAGAGCGTCGTGAAATCTTCGAGGAAGCGGCGGGCATAACAAAATACAGATACCGCAAGGAAGAAGCGGAAAAACGTCTTGCCTCCTCGGAAGAAAATCTTATAAGAATAAACGATATTATGGCGGAGCTCGAGGAAAGACTCGAGCCAATGAAAAAAGAAGCAGAAAAGGAAAGGGAATTCCTTGACCTTCGCGACGAGCTTAAGTGTCACGAAATAAGCATGTGGCTTCGAAGAATAGATGCATTGAGGGAGGAGTTCAAGAAAACAAGAGGTATTCTCAGTATCTGCGAAGAAGACCTTAACACCGCTCAGATGGCTCTCGATGAGATACACTCAAAGACCGATGGCTTTGAGGAAAAACAGGCGGATATTGAGCGCAGACTTGAGGACTCAAGGACTCAGCAGGAGAGACTCAGAACGGAGATCAATAGGTGTGAAGCTCAGGTACGCCTTAACCGTTCATCCCTTGAGCGCAACGAATCGGACAACCGGAGAATAGAAGAGGAAATCCGGCTCTTCTACAAAAGAATCGAAGAAATTGATGAACAGATTTCTGAAAAAAGAACCGCTATAACATTAGCTTCTGACAGAATCCTGACTATTGAAAGTGATCTCAAGCGCTGCGATGAGCAGAAACTTGAGAATGCTAATGTGCTTGATGCTTTGGACGAAAAATCCCATGGAATAAGACAGCAAGAGCGTGATAATCTTGAAACTGTATCCGATCTTCAGGCGAGGATCAGCGGTACCGATGCCAGTATCTCCGAAATAAACGAGCGAATGGCAGAGCTTGAGACTGAATCATCGGAGCGCAAGAGCAGAATCGTGAAGCTCCGGGAGAGAATAGAAGAAACAGAAAAGGAGCTTAAAAACGCACAGGAAAGCGTCAAAAGCGCTAGAAATATACACAACGGTTATTTCATAAGGTACGAGAACAGACGAAAATCCTATGACGCCATAGGAGAGGAGTTCAACCGTCAGACGATTGAGCTGGCGGATATTAGCAACAGAATTAAGTTGCTTACCGAGCTTGAAAATGAGTATGAGGGCTTCGGCAAAGCCGTAAAGGTTGTAATGAGAAGCGCGGCTCGTGATGAACTGACAGGCATTGAAGGCCCGGTATCCGCTCTTATTATTGTGCCGGAGGAATACATAGTAGCAGCGGAAACCGCTCTCGGGAGTTCCATGCAGTCAATAATCACAGCGGATGAACAGGCGGCAAAGCGGGCAATCGAGATGCTCAAACGCCGAGACGGCGGAAGAGCCACATTTCTGCCCATAACATCTATCCGTCCCTATGAGCTAAAGGAGCGGGGACTTGAGACAAAAACCGGCTTTATCGGCATTTTATCTGAACTTATTTCCTGCGACAATAAATATATAGATATTTATCGAAACTTATTAGGCAGAACTGTCGTCATAGATAATATGGATAATGCAATAAGCGTAGCAAGAGAATACAGCTATCGCTTCAGGATAGTCACCCTTGACGGTCAGCTCATACACTCCGGAGGTTCCATGACAGGCGGCAGCCTAAACCCCTCCGCAGGCATACTAAGCCGCAAAAACGAGCTTAAGAAGCTTGCCGCAAGAAGAGAGAAGCTTGAGGATATCCTTGAGAGTACAACCCTTAAGCTTGAAAGCGTAAAGCGCGAGGCCGAGGAAGCCAGGTACTCGATGGAAACAGCCCTTGACGAGCTCCGTGAGCTTGAACGGGGAGAAAGTGAGCTTTCAGCGACGCTGTCGCTGCATAGAGATACTCTTCATGAGTACGAAGACACGGAAAATGACCCGGCGGGCAGAAGGAAGCAGCTTGAAGACAGAAGAAACGAGCTGGAGGAGACAAAGAAAGCAAAAGAAGAAGAGCTTTCAAAACGAAACGAAAAGTTAGCAATGCTCCTCGAAGAAGGAAAAAAGATAGAGGCAGAGATAAAATCTCTTGAGGACAAGCTTGCGGCTTTGGATGAGCAGTCAGGAGAGTTTATCAAGCAGCGAGAAACTGCAAGAGTGGAATCCGAATCTGCCAGAGCTTCGTCCCTTGAGCTTGAAATAAGAATCGGCTCCATAAGAGAGGATATATCAGATAGAGAGCGCAGATATACTGAAAATAAGCTGTCCAGCCGTGAACTTGAGCAGCAGATTGATGATCTTGAGTCACAGAAGCGGGAGAGTGAGGAAGCGCTCGGGGATATCGAGAAGAAAACAGGAACGATCCTTAACCAAAAAGAAGAGCTTTCAAAGGAAAGAGCAGGCATAGACAAGCTTTTAGGAGAGTACAACAACGCTATCCTTTCTCTTGAACGGGAAAAAGTAAGGCTTGAATCCTCTGTGTCATCTCTCGAGCAGGAGGAAGAATCTATTTCCTCAAAACTTTGGGATAGCTATGAACTTACGCCCACTTCCGCAAGGGAGTCCATGATAATCGAAGACACCCCTGAGGAAGAACTCAAGAAGCTTATTGACGAGCTTAAGAGAAGGATCCGTGCCTTAGGCACAATATATCCCGGGGCGGCGGAGGAATACGAGAAGCTTGTGTCCAGATATGAGTTTATGCTTTCCCAGCGTGAAGATATCGAAGACGCGAAAATCTCGCTGCGCAACATAATTGATGAACTGACTCAAATGATGAAGACCGTGTTCAAGGAGAAGTTTGAGGAAATCAATCAGATGTTCGGCGAGACATTTGCAGAGATCTTCGGCGGAGGTAAAGCCTGTGTGGAGCTTACCGATCCGGATGACGTGCTCACAAGCGGGATAGAAATCAAGGTGTCTCCGCCGGGAAAGTCTCTCAGGGTAATTTCGTTGCTGTCCGGCGGTGAAAAGGCCTTCGTGGCAATCGCGCTGTATTTTGCCATAATGAAGGTGAGACCTGCGCCTTTCTGCGTGCTGGATGAAATCGAAGCTGCACTGGACGATGTAAATGTTGTGCGCTACGCCAAATACCTGAGAAAACTGTGCGACACCACACAATTTATCGTTATTACCCATAGAAGGGGTACAATGGAGGAGGCGGATGTACTCTACGGAGTGGCAATGCCGACCCAGGGCATATCAAAGCTTCTTACCTTGAACATAAATGAAGCGGTAAAGGAATTGGGACTGTAATAAAAGGGAGAACAGAAAATTAATGGGACTATTCGATAAAATCAAGCAGGGGCTTGAAAAAACAAAGAATCTTTTTTCAGAGAAAATTGAAAACGCCTTAAAGAGCTTTCGCAGAGTGGATGAAGATTTACTGGAGGAGCTGGAAGAGGCGCTCATCACCGCCGATCTGGGAGTGGACATGTCCATGAAGGTTGTAGACAAGCTTCGTGATGAGGTCAAGTCCGGAAACTTAAAAGAAGCCGATGAGGTAAAGGACGCCCTTAGGAGAATCCTTATTGACATGATGGCAAAGAACGAGGAAAAAGACAAAAATACTGTCCTCGGTCTGAAGCTTAGTACAAAACCTTCGGTAATCCTAGTAATAGGCGTAAACGGTGTCGGCAAGACTACCACAATAGGAAAGCTCGCGAAACTCCTTAAGAACGAGGGCAAGAGAGTGCTGCTGGCGGCTGGAGATACCTTCAGAGCCGCGGCGGCGGATCAGCTTGAAATATGGTCCGAAAGAGCAGGAGTTGAGTTGGTGCGTCAGACAGAGGGCACAGACCCGGCTTCTGTGGTATTCGACGCAATCAGCGCCGCCAAAGCCCGTGGTGTGGACGTAATCATATGTGATACAGCAGGAAGACTTCACAACAAGCAGAACCTTATGAAAGAGCTTGCGAAAATCGCAAGGGTAATCGGACGCGAACTCCCCGGAGCAGACTGCGAGACACTTCTCGTACTTGACGCCACAACCGGACAGAACGCCATGAACCAGGCAAAATCCTTTAACGATACCGCTGACATTACAGGCATAGCCTTGACAAAGCTTGATAGTACCGCCAAGGGCGGCATAGTGCTTGCCATATCCTCCGAATTTTCCATCCCGGTGAAGTTCGTGTGTGTAGGTGAGGGCATAAACGACCTTCTCGAGTTTGACCCGGTAAGCTTTGTAGAAGCGCTGTTCTGAGAGGAGATAACAAAATGAGAATAGACGGCAGAAGATACAATGAGCTTCGTCCCCTGACCATAATCCCCAACTATACGAAATATGCCGAAGGCAGTGTCCTCATCGAACAGGGGGACACAAAGGTAATATGTACTGCGTCGATTGAGGACATGGTACCCCGCCATATAAAAGGCACAGGCAAAGGCTGGATAACAGCGGAATACTCCATGCTTCCGAGAGCAAACAGGGAGAGAAACCAAAGAGATATATCAAAACTTAAGCTGGCAGGCAGAAGCGCTGAAATACAGAGGCTTATCGGCCGCTCCCTTCGCGCGGTTGTGGATATGACAGCTTTCGGAGAGAACACCGTCACAATAGACTGTGATGTTATTCAGGGAGACGGAGGCACAAGATGCGCCTCTATTACAGGCGGCTACGTGGCTATGTGCCTTGCTTTTAAACGCATGATAGCGGACGGTTATATTAAGGAAACTCCGGTGCTTGAGGACGTGGCTGCGCTGAGTACAGGCATTATCAGACTTGACGGACGTGAGCAAGCGGTAATCGATATGTGCTACGACGAGGATTGCAGCGCTCTGGCGGACTTCAATATTGTTATGACATCAAACGGATGCTTTGTGGAGGTTCAGGGAACAGGCGAGGAAAGACCCTACACAAATGATGAGCTTGTCAATGTTCTCAAAATTACGGCTCCCGCCATTTATAACATAATGGAGATTCAAAGAGGAGCGCTCAGATGAAGTGGGTAGTGGCGACAAACAACAAGAATAAGCTCAGGGAGCTTCGTGAGATACTATCCGGTGTAGGTATTGAGGCAGTATCCCTGAGAGACGCCGGATTGGATCTTGTAATCGAGGAAAACGCGGAAACATACGAGGAGAACTCCCTTATCAAGGCCAAAGCAGTTTATGACATAACGGGAATGGCAGCAATTGCCGATGATTCCGGCCTTGAGGTCTATGCCCTTAACAATGCCCCCGGGGTACACAGCGCCCGCTATGCCGCTTTGGACGGCAAGGAAAACGCCACTGACGAGGAAAATCTGAACAAGCTTCTTTTTGAGCTTCGCGATGTGCCAAAGGAAGCGAGAGGCGGAAAATTTATCTCTTGTATCGCCTGTGTCTTGGGAAAAAACAGGAGTTTTACCCTGCGTGGAGAGTGCGAAGGAGAGATAACCTTTGAGCGGCGCGGTGAAGCCGGCTTCGGCTATGACCCCGTATTCTACGTACCCTCCATGGGAAAAACATACTCCGAAATGACATCTGAGGAGAAAAACAGCATATCGCACCGAGGCCGCGCTCTTCTCGGATTGGAAGAGAAGCTTCGCGAATTGAAGGATAGGGGAGAAATCTGATAATGCTTACAAGCAAACAGCGTGCCTTTCTGAAAAGCAAAGCCAACGGAATAGAGACGATTTTCCAGATAGGTAAAGGAGAAATAGGGGAAAACCTGATAAAACAGGTAAAGGATGCCCTCAAAGCCAGGGAGATAATCAAGCTTAGAGTACTTGAAAACTCTCTGTATACTCCGGCAGAGGCGGCAGCCGAGCTGACCAAGGCTGCAGAATGTGAGACAGTGCAGGTAATCGGCACTCGTTTTGTTCTGTATAAAGAGAGCAAATCCATTCCTAAGGAAAAGCGCATAGAGCTGCCGAAGTAGTATGAAGCAGCTTGCGATGATGGGAGGGAGCTTTAACCCTCCGCATTTAGGGCATATACACGCGGCAAAGGCAGCAGCAGAAAGCCTGAATTTGGATAAGGTGCTGTTTATTCCTTCAAAAATACCACCTCATAAGGGACTGCCCAAAGGCACTCCGGAGCCTGAAGTAAGGTTTGAGCTTACAAAACTGGCAGTCGCGGAAGAAGAACGCTTTGAAGTTAGCGATATTGAGCTTATGCGGGAAGGTTACAGCTATACCGCTGTTACCGCGAGAATACTTTATGATCTGTATCCAGGTTATAAGCTTTGGCTTATCTTGGGTACAGACATGCTGGAAACCTTCGCCATGTGGTATAAGCCTCATGAAATTGTGAAATACATGTCTCTCGCGGTGGTTGGAAGAAAAAACAACGACGATGAGATTCTTATGAGCTGCGCGGAAAATCTGAGAAAAACCTTGGGAGCGGAGGTAGAAATTATTGACACTGAAGCTTTCGAAGTGTCCTCAACTCAGATAAGAGAGCTGCTTTGTAAAGGCAAAACAGATGAAGCGGGAAGATTCCTTCCTGCGAAGGTAAAGGAATACATACTGCGGGAGAGATTGTACATAATACATGATTGACATCGACATTCTAAGAAAGCAAATAAGGAAATCCTTTTCAAAAAAAAGAGCTGAGCACATATTCGGCTGCGAGAAGACAGCCGCTCTCCTTGCTGCGAAATACGGGGGGGATAAGTATACAGTCCGGTTGTGCGCGCTGCTTCACGATATAACAAAGGAAAAAAATCACGAAGAACAGTTGAAATTGTGCAAAGAATACGGTATAATATTGGATAATGCCGAATTATACGTACCGGAGCTGATTCATGCGGTAACAGGAGCACATGTTGCTTTACATATATACGGCGTTGGTCTGCGGGAATTCGACGCGATAAGATACCACACCACAGGCAGAGCGAATATGACAATGCTTGAGAAGATAATTTATATATCAGATTCCATTGAGCCGGAGAGGAGCTACGACGGTGTAGACGACATCAGAAAAGCGGCGATGAAGGATCTGGACGAAGCCATGAGGCTTGCACTAGACAGGAGCATACTGTTTCTTATCAAAAAGAAAAAAATCATACATACAGATACAATAGGAGCGAGAAACTACCTGTACGAAAAGTGCCTTTGATGAAAGATATTCCCATTACGAAAGGATAAAGGCTGTTTATATGAAGGATAACTTTAAAAAGAAGAATATAAAAAAGACAGAAGAAAAGAAAAGCGGCAAAAAGAAGCTGGGACTCTACATTTTTCTTGGGATCGTTGGATTGATTGTGCTGCTTATTGCGATATATTTCATTTTCTTCGTGAAACCACCTACAACTCCCAGCAAAACCTACTCCGGTAATTCCACATCCGGAACTCTTATCAAAACTGACAAGAAAGATAAGAAGGGAAAAGAAGAAGAAACAACAGAAGAAAAGAAGGAAGAGAAAACAGAAGACAAACCCAACGGACTTATTGATGAGAATACCGATGAAAATATCGTATTAGAGATGGCTGAGGAGATAAGCGTTGAAAATGAGAACCAGAAGGACGGATTCTTCACGGTTTTAGTAGTAGGTACAGACAAGAGCGGAAAGCTCACGGATACCATTGTTGTTGCCACCTTTGACACAAACACCAAGAGCGCTGCGCTTCTCAATGTGCCCCGAGATACCGCTTCAAAAACCGCTAATGGCTTCCATAAGATAAACGCTGCCTATATGGCAGGAGGCATCGACCGCACAATAAGAGAAATCAAGAATCTTTTAGGTTATGAAGTCAACCGGTATATAATTGTAGACTTCGATGCATTTGAAAACCTTATCGACGCTATAGACGGAGTTGAAATCGACGTTCCCCATAGACTTTATTACCGCGATCCGGATCAGGATCTGTTAATAGACATCAAAGCCGGTCTTCAAACTTTAGACGGAGAGGATGCTCTTAAGTATATGCGATTCCGTAAGGGATATGCTGACGCGGATCTGGGCAGAATTGAGGCTCAGCAGGTGTTCTATAAGGCTGTTGTCAAGAAACTGGCAACTCCCTCCACCCTCCTCAAACTTCCGAACCTTGTGAATGTTATGCTTGAAAATGTGGAAACCGATCTGACCTTAGGCGAAATGATATGGATAGGTACCAAATATGTCACCATGAATATGGATGATCTTCATACCGATACTCTGCCCAACATCCCCAGATATGTAAACGATGTATCCTATGTGTTTCCTATTAAAAACAAAATACTAAAGCTTATAAACGATAAGTATAATCCATATGAAAACGACATTACAAACGTAAATCAGGTTGCGCTTCCTTCCTCCGGCTCATCATCGTCAGGCAAGACAACAAAGCCTGTAGTCACTACCAATAAGAATGAGGATGAAGATATAACCAAACCTTCGGAATGGCTGGGTGACGATAAAACCGATGAGGAGACCGATATACCGCCAAATGAGAACGAAGTCGAAAATCCTTCTGATGGAAACGATGGAGAAACACCCGGAGGCAACTCAGGAAGTGATTCCTCTGGCGGAGAAACAAATGAAGGTGACGGCGGCACAGAAGGCGGATCCGGCACAATTGATGTAGAAGAATAATGAGAAAAGATATTGATAACGAGACTGTAAGAGAGGATCGTAGACATCGTTCTATAGGCTGCGCTATATTTGCTACAGTCTGCGGAGTGATAGTGGGCATTACGATAGCTTGCGTCATTCTTGTGGCAATGTTCTCAAGCCAGATAAAGGCGGCAATAAACAGAGCGGATTCGGTGGATACAGGAGTTTCAGGGCAGACCATCACTGAGCCAATTGAGGGGAAAAAACCTCTTATAAGCAACAAGGCCGGTCATAAGGAGGATTTTCTTACGGCTATCATAGCAGGCACTGACGAAGACGGCACAAGAACCGATACAATTCTTATTGCTGCGTTTGACTTAAAGAACGACACGCTGTCCCTGCTGTCAATCCCAAGAGATACAAGAACATACATGGACAATGGGAAATACCACAAGATTAACGCTGCACACAATAAAGGCATAAAGCAGATGCAAAAGGAAATAAAGAGCGTAATCGGCTTTGTTCCCGATAAGTATATGATTATAAACTATACCGCTTTTGAAGAACTAATCGATTTCATAGGAGGAGTAGAGATCGATGTAGAGCAGGACATGATTTACTCCGATCCCGATCAGGATTTGAACATCAACATCAAAGCCGGTTACCAGACCCTAAACGGCGAACAGGCTCTCCATTACATGCGATACCGCTCAGGTTACGCCGATGCGGATCTGGGCAGGATAAAAGCTCAGCAGAAGCTCATGTTTGCTGTAGCAAAAAAGGCGATGAAGCCCTCCATAATCCTGAAACTTCCGGGTATAAGTGAAATTTTTGGGGAAAATGTGGAAACAGATCTCACAATACCTGAGCTAGTTTGGATCGGCACAAAGTTCGCACGCCTTGGTACCGACGGATTGACAACAGATATGCTCCCGGGA
>JAAZBA010000223.1 GCA_012514045.1 Clostridiales bacterium
AACTTTTAACAAATACTCGAAAATATACTCCCTACGTGGACTCACCGGAGCGGAAGCGGCAAGACGTGTGCTTGAGGATAACAGGATATACGATGTGACAATCGAGCCTGTAGCGGGAAATTTGACAGATCACTTCGACCCAAGAACTCAAACGATAAGGCTTTCAGAGGGTGTGTATTCATCCTCTTCCGTTGCCGCAATAGGCGTAGCGGCTCACGAGGCAGGTCACGCTGTACAGCACGACTGTGACTATTTCCCGATGAGGATAAGAAGCGTTATTATCCCCGCCACGAGGATTGGCTCCTATCTCTCCTGGCCGCTGATAATTATAGGCATATTGTTAAACTTTGAGCTTCTCGCCACCTTGGGCATAGCTCTTTTCGGAGCTGTTGTACTCTTCCAGCTTGTAACTCTGCCTGTGGAGTACAACGCCTCAAGCAGAGCTCTTGACGCCCTTGAATCCACGGGGGTGCTATACCGTGAGGAGATACCGGGAGCGAAAAAGGTGCTCAGCGCCGCCGCGATGACTTACCTTGCGTCTCTGTTAATGGCAGTGATGCAGATGCTGAGACTCATTCTTCTGTTCGGAGGCGGCCGAAGGAGTGACTGATATGAACGCAAGGCAGCTGGCGGTAAAACTGCTGCTTGGAATTGAAGACGGAGCATACTCCGATTTGCTTATTAATAGAGAGCTTGAAAAATCATCCCTAGACCGCAGAGACAGCGCTTTCTGTACGGCGCTTGTGCTGGGTACCCTCCAGAACAGGATGCTGCTTGACTACTACATTGAAGCATTTTCAAGCCTGAAAATGAACAAAATCTCAAAAAGAGTGCTGACGGTACTGCGGATATCCGTTTATCAGATGATATTAATGGACAGGGTGCCCCATAACGCAGCGGTAAATGAAGCTGTAAATATTGTAAAGGAATCTGGCAACAACCGAGCCGCTTCCTTTGTAAACGGAGTGTTGAGAAGCATTTCGAGATCAATCGACAATCTACCTGAGATAAAGGGAAAGGATGAACTGGAGCGGCTCTCCATAAAATACAGCCATCCCTTATACATAACAAAAAAGCTCAGCGAAAGCGTTGAGGACATAGAAAGCCTGCTAAAGGAGAATAATAAGGTACCGCTCCTGACAGTAAGGGTCAATACTCTTAAGTGTTCAAGGGAAAAAGCTGTCTCCATGTTGGAGTCGCAGGAAATAACGGTCAAATACGGCTTGTCTCCCCAATCTCTGAAACTTGTAGGCGCGGGAGACATTGAAAAGAACGAGTGCTTCACCAAAGGTTTTATAACGGTTCAGGACGATGCTTCTCAGCTGTGTGTTCAGTCCGTAGCAAACATAATTGAAAATAAAAGAGTAAAAATCCTCGACGCTTGCGCGGCTCCGGGTGGAAAATCCTTCGCGGCTTTTGCTCTGTCGGGAGGAAAGGCGCATGTCACCTCTTGCGACATACATGAGAAAAAACTAAGCATTATGAACAGAGAGGCTGAGCGCCTGGGTGTACAGCTTGATGCAATGCTCTTGGACGCAAGAAAAGAGAAGAAAGAGTTCCTGAACCATTTTGATCTGGTTATGGCAGATGTACCATGTTCAGGGCTGGGCGTTATAAGAAAAAAGCCCGATATACGCTATAAAGCGGAGGAGAGTATAGAAAGGCTGCCTCAAATCCAGCTTGCGATACTCAGAAATGTAAGCCGTTATGTAAAACCCAGCGGCACGCTCCTTTATTCCACCTGCACAGTGCTAAGGGAAGAGAACGAGAACGTTATAGAATCGTTCCTTCGGGGAAATAGCGAATATATGCTTAAATCGTTCAAGCTTTCCTCAATCGGGGATGTGGAAAGCGGCATGATAACATTGCTGCCCAATGTGCATTCGACCGATGGATTCTTTATAGCAAGGCTTGAAAGACGCTTACGATACTAACATGGTGAAACCGGATGACAGACGACAACAATCTTAAAAGCATGCTGCCCGAAGAGCTTGAGGAACTGATGTTCTCACTAGGCCAGCCGAAATACAGGGCGCTGCAGTTCTTTAGACGAATACAGGGAGGAGCTCTGTCCTGGGAAAATTTTACCGATATTCCTAAGTTATTGAGAAGCGAGCTGGCGGATAAGTACACGCTTGGAAACCCACAAATAGTGCGCCGTCAGGTGTCAAAGGATGGTACCATCAAATATTTGTTTGAGCTTTCCGATGGTAACTGTGTGGAAACGGTGCTTATGAAATATATCCACGGCACAAGCGTTTGTGTATCAACCCAAGTTGGCTGCCGCATGGGTTGCGTGTTCTGCGCTTCTACCTTGGCGGGGCTTGCAAGAAACCTCAGCCCGGGGGAAATAATAGGGCAAATAATCTCTGCTCAACGGGACAGCGGATACAAGGTATCAAGCATAGTGCTTATGGGCACAGGTGAGCCGCTGGACAATATGGAGAATGTTTTGAAGTTTATTGAGCTTGTAAACCATCCCGAGGGCATGAATATAGGACAGAGACATATATCCCTGTCAAGCTGCGGTCTTTGCGAGAAAATCGAAAAGCTGGCAGAGAAGAAGCTCCAGATTACATTGTCCATATCATTGCATGCCCCTACGGATGAAATAAGAAACAAGCTTATGCCGATAAACAAGGCATACGGAGTGGAAAAACTTCTCAATACATGCAGAGATTATTTTGAAGCCACCGGCCGCAGAATATCTTATGAGTATGCAATGATTAAAGACGTAAACGATTCAGAGGATTGCGCGAGAACGCTGGCGAGGCTTCTTGCGGGCACATCCTCACATATAAATCTAATACCGCTCAATAGCATAGAGGAATCACCACTGAAACCGTCGAAGCCTGAGACAGTGAGACGTTTCCAGGAGATACTCGGAAAAGCGGGACTGACAGCGACTGTCAGACGTAAACTTGGCTCTGATATTGACGCATCCTGCGGACAGCTTAGGCGGAAATATCAAAGCGACAGGGGGGAAAGAAACCGATGAAAGCTTTTGGCTTGACGGACACCGGAAAAGTCAGGAAAAACAACCAGGACACGTTTTTTTGCGGCATAGAAGGCGATGGGACGCAGGCTGTGTTTGTTGTTTGTGACGGTATGGGGGGCGCTGCCGCCGGAAATGTTGCCAGCGATATAGCCACCGCGGTGTTCAAGGATCATGTGCTTAAGCAT
>JAAZBA010000001.1 GCA_012514045.1 Clostridiales bacterium
CCTCTTAACTGGAATTCTCCTAAAATCACTCTCTTTAATTTCTTGCGCCTCGGTGTAACATATCATTGACAAACCAACATATAAGTTTTTATGTCTGAACAAAAACTATTGATTTTTCTGTAATTCTGGGGTATAATATAAAATGAGTTATTTCATTCAATAATTATTTGAAATAGTAGAAATAAGGAGGATGTTATTATGCCTTTTTATGATATGAAATGTAAAAGATGTGCATATGAGTTTAATGTAATGGCGACTATTGAGGAAAAGGAAAAAGAACTTATTCCCTGCCCTGGCTGCGGTTCCAAGGAACTGGAGAGGATTTTTACAAAATCTAATGTTTCAGTCAAAAGCCGTGCAGCCGAAGCGAAAGAGAATTGCAAATGCTGCTCCTTTGCATCTGGTTGCCCAAATGCAAGGAAATAGATCAATGATGGTTCATCATTGTCGCCATGGGATGGAGGTGTTCAAAAAGAATGTCTATAGATTATATAAAGAAAGTATCGCATGCTGAAGAGCTTGCCAATGAGAAGCTCCTTAAGGCGAGGGACGAAGCCCGCAGAATAATAGCCGATGCCCAAGAAACCGTCAACAACTACTCAACAAATAGAATAATTCAAACTAAGAAACAGGCTTCGGATATTATTAAAAATGCAAAAGCTGACGCAGAATCCCGCGCCTTAGCAATTATTGGCAATACATCGTTAGAATGCAAATCTATTGAAAAGAATTCTTCCGCGAAGTTGCCGGAAGCGATAGCTTACATAATTGAAAGGAGCGTAAAGGTTTAATGGCAATTGTCCGTATGAAACAGCTTTATGTTGTGGGCAATCAGGAAGTCAAAGATGAACTGCTTAGAGCGCTCACAAAGCTTGGCTGTGTCGAGTTTGAGATTCCGGATATATCTCAGATTAAGTCAAATCTTTTGAGAAATGATACCTATGATATCTCTGAAGCCGCAGATGCGCGTAGCGAGATTGCTAAAGCTATAAATATCCTTTCAATTCACGCTCCAAGCAAGAAAAAAATGTTTTCGCAAAAGACTGAGCTTGAGGAGAAAGCGCTTTTCGAGCGAGATTTTACAGATATTATCAACACAGCAACGAGAATAAATTTTTATGAAGACGAAATCCATATGATCGCTGCGGAAAAGCAGCGTATAGAGGGAGTTATAGCCTCTCTTGAACCCTGGACTAATGTTGACGTGCCTCTCGATTTCAAGGGAAGCCGTGAATACAGCGCAGAATTCGCATCCTGTCCTTCCACTGTTAGCCTCGACAAAATGAAAGACGATATAAATAATAACGAACTACCGCTTGAGGTCTTTGAATCCTCCTCCGATCGAGAGCAGAGATATCTGTTTATTATCTATTACAGAAAATCCTTTTACGATGTTTGGGAGTTTCTGAAGAGATATAATGTCCTGCGTGTTTCCTTGAAGGGACAAAGCGGTACGTCGAAGGAAAACATAGAGAGCCTGAGAAAAGAGCTTGCAGCTTTGGACAGCAAAGCAGATTCATGCATGGATGGTATCGCATCTC
>JAAZBA010000018.1 GCA_012514045.1 Clostridiales bacterium
AGGTCATAGAGGAAGAGTCAGAGAGCGATTTCGCAATGAAGGACTAGACAGCTTTGAGACACATGAAATCCTTGAGCTTCTGTTGTTTTACGCGATACAGAGGGGAGACACAAATGAAACCGCTCACAATCTTGTGAAACGTTTCGGTACTCTTGCCCGTGTGTTTGACGCGCCTATATCCGAGCTTAAGAAGGTTGACGGAATAGGGGATTCATCCGCAGTTTTACTGAAGCTTATTCCTGCTGTAACCAGTAGATATATGATTTCGCTTGACGAAAAGAGGGATGAGATACCTCTTGATAATTCAGAAAAGGTGAAAAAATACATTCTACCTTGCTTCATCGGAAGGGCTTCGGAGTGTATTTACCTTATAGCAACTGACAGCACATTGCGTCCCATTGGCTGTGAGCTGATAAGCTCGGGGTCAATGAGCACAGCTGAGGCAGACATGAGGAAGATGATGGAGTATGCTCTGTCTGTCGGCGCAAGGTATGTGATATTGTCTCATAACCATCCCAACGGTACACTAAACCCCTCCCGTGAGGATATAAGAATGACTCAACATGTGTCCCAGACTTTTGCTTCCGTGGGAATTACGATGATAGACCACATAATTGTGTCAAACAACCATGTTCTGTCGATGATGGAGCAAGGATATGTAAAGAACAAATCCGGTGTGCTAATGGGGAATTGAGGAGCAAAACAATGCGTGCGGAAAGAGTTGTACGAAAGCGAAAGTGCAAAATAGATTAAATATTTTTTAAATTTTAAGTACTAAACAGAGACGTTGGAATATTCCAACGTCTCTGTTTAACTCACATTGATTTTTCAAAACGAACCTAAATGCATAAGAATAAGCTTGCAGTTTCAAAATAGACTAACAAAACAAAAGTATCTACAATAGTGGTAATAAGCGGACCTGCCATAATTGTAGGATCTATTTTGATTTTGTCAGCGATCAAAGGCAATACTCCTCCAATTATTTTCGATAAAACGATTGTCAAGAACAGAGTAATAGACACAGTCAAGTTTACCTGTATACTCACACCGTCTAAAATAAACATTCTCAACATATTTACAATAACCAGAGCCAACCCTGCGATTATTCCAATTTTTAACTCTTTGAAGATGACTTTAAATGACTTCTTATAATTGACCTCACCTGAATATAGTGCAGTTATTATAGTTGTTGAAGATTGAGTGCCAGCGTTTCCTCCGGAATCCATCAGCATAGGTATATAGGCTGTTAAAATAACACTGGTCGCTAAAATCGATTCGTATCTCTGAATAATAAAACCTGTAAAAGTTGCTGTCAGCAGGCAAATAATGAGCCACATCGTTCTGTTTTTTGCGATTTGGAAACTGGATTTTTCCCAGTATAATTCGGGAGAAGAATCTGTAATACCATGAATATTAGCCAAGTCTTCTTTATATTCCTCCTGAGCAATGTCAATCGTCCATTCAGCAGGAACAAATCCGATCAATCGTCCCTCAGAATCGGTGACCGGAATTTCGGCCAAATTA
>JAAZBA010000256.1 GCA_012514045.1 Clostridiales bacterium
AATACGATAGTTAATATTTCCAGAGATTTTCTAAATACAAACGGTGCGTTTAAGCGCAGCGGTGTCAGTGTACCCAGGAAAGAAACTATGGTTTTAGACAATACTAAAGATCTCTCTGTTCTCGTTAGTGACCTTTCTGTTTGCTCACAGCGCGGTTTAGGCGAAATATTTGACGGTTCCATCGGATCTGCTTCAGTCATTGCTCCCTATGGTGGCACCTCACGTCTCTCTCCCTCCCAGACCATGGTAGCAAAGCTCCCTGCATATCCAAAGGATACAAGCACAGTTTCCGGCATGGCATTTGGATTTGATGCATATCTATCCGATTCGAACCCTTTTATCGGAGCTTCCTGTGCTGTTGTTGAATCCCTTTCCAAGCTTATTTCCTCCGGTTTCTCCCTTGACAATTGCTATCTCACACTTCAGGAGTATTTTGAGCGACTTGGTACAGATGAAGAACGTTGGGGAAAGCCTTTCTCAGCTCTTTTAGGCGCTTTTGAAGCTCAGATGAAATTATGTGTCGCCGCTATAGGAGGAAAGGATTCCATGTCCGGAAGTTTTATGGACTTGGACGTTCCGCCCACACTCGTCTCCTTTGCAGTAGCCTCCGCTAATGCTTACGATATAATTACCAACGATTTTAAGAATGCCGGAAGCTATGTTTACTTCATCAGGGCTCCATATAATGCTGATGGCACTCCAGATTATGAGGGTATCAAGTCTGCATGGAAGAATGTCTCTGATCTCATTTCTGCCGGAAGGGTTCTCTCTTCGAAAGCTCTTACATCCGGAGGTGTGGCTGAGTCCATATTCAAGATGGCAATAGGTAACAGTATCGGATTTGAATCCTGTGACTGTGATATTTCTTTCTATGATAAGAATTACGGTGGCATAATTATCGAGTGTGCGGAGAGTTGCAATATCGGTACGCTTATTGGCAAAACTACAGCTGAAAAGATTATAAAAATTGAACGTAAGGCATATAAGCTTGACAAGCTTATTGAAATCTGGCAGGGAACTCTTGAAGGTATATTCCCTACTAAAGCTGATCGGCATTACGATAATATTACAAACATTTCTTATGATAAACGCATTGTTTTTGCAAGAAAAGACACATTTGCCTCACCCAAAGCCGTTATTCCTGTTTTTCCCGGGACAAACTGTGAGTATGACACTACTTGTGCAGTTATCAATGCCGGCGGCAAAGCTGAGATTGTAATGGTGCGTAACCTTACACAAGATTTTCTGACAGATTCTGTTAAGAAGATGGAGGAAGCGATCCGTTCAGCTCAAATGATAATCATCCCCGGTGGTTTCTCTAGCGGTGATGAGCCGGACGGATCTGGTAAATTCATCGCTTCCTTCTTCCGGAATGAATATCTCACAGATGCCATACACGATCTGCTTTACAATAGGGACGGTCTTATTCTTGGTATTTGTAATGGCTTCCAAGCTCTCATCAAGTTAGGTCTTGTTCCCTATGGAAAGATAATCCCGATGGACGATACCTGCCCCACACTTACTTTTAACTCAATCGGTCGCCATCAGGCAAGATATATTGACACAAGAGTAGCCTCTGTCAAGTCTCCCTGGCTAAGCATGTGTAACGTGGGTGACATACACAGTGTTCCAGTATCACATGGTGAAGGTCGTTTTGCAGCTTCTCCCGAAACTCTTGACGAACTTATCGCAAACGGTCAGATAGCATTCCAGTATGTAGACCCCTTCGGCAATGCCTCTGCTGATATTATCTACAACCCCAATGGCTCAGTACTCGCGATTGAAGGTATTACAAGCCCTGATGGACGTGTCCTCGGTAAGATGGCACACACTGAGCGAACAGGCGAATATATCGCCATTAATATTAAGGGAAACAAGTATCAGCCCATATTTGAATCCGGTGTCAAATATTTTAAATAAATGGAGGAAAAACAAATGCTTAAGACATGTATCAGTCACTACAGTTTTATCCGCCTTATAAACAGCGGAAAAATGAACTACTTCGATGTAGTTGACAAGGTAAAGGAACTTGGGCTTGACGCTGTCGAGTTCTCAGAATTCACCGAAGAGTTCAAAACAATCGAAAATGCCATCAAACTTCGCGAGTATGCCGACAAGGTCGGACTTCCCATTGTTAGCCATTGCACAGGCGCAAATTTCCTGGTAGCAGACCCATCTGAACAGATCGCCAAGTCCAAGTTTAATGTAGATATTACTGCCGCTCTCGGCGCAAAGGTCATGAGACATGATGTAGGCTGGAATTTCTATGAGGGCTATAAAGGTCTTCGTTCATACACAAACGCCTTGAATATTGTAGCTCCGGCTATCAGAGAGGTTGCCGAGTATGCTCAAGCCAAGGGTGTAATAACAATGTCCGAAAACCATGGTTATTACTTCCAGGGCAGTGACAGAGTCGTAAAGTTAGTTGAAGCCGTAAATCACCCCAACTACCGTCTCCTTTGTGATATCGGTAATTTTGTTTGTATTGATGAGGATCCTGCAAAGGCAGTCGCCACCGTTATTCCCATGGCAGTACACGTACATGTCAAAGATATGTTCCTTCGTGACGGCACAAAGCCAAATCCCGGTAAGGGTTGGGGCAGAACGGCTTCCGGTAACTACTTCAGAGGAA
>JAAZBA010000150.1 GCA_012514045.1 Clostridiales bacterium
GTTTGCTATCCGATATAACGAAGGAATATGAGGAAAGGCAGTTTAACCTGAGCTTAAACCGTGTCTTTTCCGAAGACAAGGGCGATCTGATTGGGTCTTACATCGTCAATCTGACAAGTGGAAATGTGGAATTCTCCAGCGGCTACAACAGCAAATTATTAGAAAAGAATGCAAAGGAATACGGTCTGCAAAATGCTCTGAATACATTTATTGAGAGGAATGTCTACCCCGAGGATTCTGAGAATATGTATGATTTGTTAGATCTTAACAGGCTTGTTTCGGACTACGAACAAGGCTATAACTCATACAACGCAGATTACCGCGCCATTGGCATGGGCGCTATTCGTTGGACAAATATCCAGATCAAGCTCTCGTATTTCCCGGAGAATCAATCCTTGTTGGCGTATGCTATAATACATGATCTGCATAAGCAGAAGCTTAAGGAGATACGTGAAAACAATGGCTCAACAGAAACCGTGGAGGATACAGACGATTCTACTGGAGAAGAAAAGCGCGTCTTCGTCAGGACTTTTGGCTATTTCGATGTGTTCGTGGACGGAGAGCCGGTGCATTTTTCAAACGCAAAGGAAAAGGAACTGTTCGCTATCTTAATCGACAGAAACGGAGGAACGCTGACGGCAAGTGAAGCTATATCGATTCTTTGGGAGGACGAGCCTGCCGACGGAAAGCAGCTTGCAAGATATAGAAAGCTTGCGATGAAGCTAAAGAACACTTTGGAAAAATACGGAATCGAGGATGTAATCAACGTAAACAAGGGTATCAGGAATATAAATGTCTCCCTTGTGGACTGCGACTACTATCGATTCCTCGACGGAGATCCGGAATATGTAAAAGCTTTCAGCGAGCTGTACATGCAAAACTACAGCTGGGCGGAGGATACACTTTCAACACTGATAAATATGTCAAAATAGAATAATTATAATACAGGGGCTGCAACGAAATAATAATCGCTGCGGCTCCTGTTGTCGATTTTCTCTTATCCGAGCGGAAGGAGAAGCGGTGTCGCTTCTGCCTTAGCTTTGACTGTTAATACAAAAGAAAGGAAACAGTATTATGAACAGCGTAATGAAAATAACAACTCCCGAGTTTGCCGCTCTTGAGCAAATAAACGTCTTTCACCGTCAGCTGGATAAAACACCGGTACCGCCCTCTGCATATCAGAATTGCCATATCCTTTTTAGGCGGGAATTCAGCACCGAGGTCACAGAGGGAGCAATGCTTAGCATAACAGCAGATGACTATTATAAACTCTGGGTAAACGGCGAGTTCGTAGGCATGGGTCCGGCGCCCTCCTACACCTTCCGCTACTGTTATAATAAAATCGACATATCTTCATATTTAAAGCCAGGCAGGAATGTAATAGCTGTACACACCTACTATCAGGGGCTTATAAACCGAGTTTGGGTAAGCGGCGATAATCTTCATATGTTCTGCTGCGCATTGGATATCGGCGGCAAGCGTGTGTTAGAGAGCGATAAAAACTGGAAATACGCCTATCACACCGGCTATTCTCACCTTGACACCACCGGTTATGAGACTCAGTTCCTCGAGCGCTACAACGCGGGCGCGCCCGAGGTAGGCTTTGAAGAACCTGACTTCGATGACTCAGACTGGTGTTACGCTGTGGAGGCAGTAAACAGCCCTCATACACTTGTTGAGCAGAAAACATCAATGCTTGTGTTCGAAACACTTCAGCCGGCATCGGTACGGCAGGAGGGAGAAACAGTCATTTTCGACCTGGGACAGATGGTGGTGGGCTATCCTTCATTTGTCGTTAAAGGCGCGAAAGGTGAAGTTGTGGACATATTCTGCGGTCAGGAATTAAACTCGGACGGATCGGTGCGTTATAAGCTCCGGTGCAACTGCGAGTACGCCGAGAAGATGGTGCTGTCAGGCAGAGAAGACACCCTTGTCCAGTATGACTACAAAGCATTTCGCTATGTGGAACTGCACCTGCCGCAGGGAGCCTGCTTTGACAGCGCCTCCTTTAAAGTCATAATCCGTCACTATCCCTACACTGAGGCGGCGCAACCTTGCCTTGACGGATACGAGGGAGAGGAGCGGGAGATGTTGTCCCGTATCTGGAAGCTATGTTCAGACACGCTGAAATACGGCGTTCAGGAGGTCATACAGGACTGCCCCGACCGTGAGAAGGGCTTTTATCTCGGTGACGGCTGCTATACAGCCCTAACCCATCTGGTGCTAACTGGCGACCGTACTATATGCCGTAAGCTAATATATGACGCTCTGGCATCGGCTTTCATAACTCCCGGTCTTGTGACCTGCATCGACTGTTCACTAATGCAGGAGATAGCCGAATATCCGCTTATGCTCATCGGTTTTGTATGGGCATATTACCGATATACAGGGGATGTGGAGCTGCTTTGCGAGGTAAAGCAGGGACTAAAAGACATAATGGAGGACTACCGCGCCCGCTATGAGGGTAAAAACGGACTGCTGTCCCACCTTGACCGCTGGTGCGTGGTGGAGTGGCCGGCGCCTTACCGCGACAGTTACGATGTGGACATAACCGAGGGCAAGGTCTGTGAGGCGGAACATGCGGCGATAAACGCCTATTATGTATTTGCCTTAAAACTGATGAATCTCATCTGCCGCGA
>JAAZBA010000238.1 GCA_012514045.1 Clostridiales bacterium
CTTGACGGTGTGACCTACAGATGGATTCCCACAGATGGCAATGCCTGTGATTGGTCAAAGAAGTACGCCCTGTGCGGTGAGGAGGGACACAAATACACAGGCTCCAACACTCAAGTGGATGTCCCCGAGGAGATAACACCGGAGGCATTGGAGGAAGCCTTAAAAAGTGCAGATCGCATACTGTCCTATCGTCCCACAACTGTTCACAGGTGCGTAATAGAATGTCCTCTTGTGCAAAGGTAGGGGAATCATCTTGACAGGCACCCAAAGAGTGAGAGAAACGATCCTCGGAAAAGCTGTTGATCGACAGCCAATATATGGCTGGGTTTTTGCTAACCTTACGGATGAGATAACGAGTGAATACGGCTCGGTTGCAGCTTTCGAGGATAGATATGAATTTGACTTGAGCCATATTTTCGGAGGGCCCGGCTCTTTCCGAAAAGATGTAATCAATGAAATCCGCCGGAATAACGATGAGCTGACCCCGGATTTGCTGACTGAAGCGGAATTTTTCACAAGCCCAGATGTCCCGGAAAGCTACAACAATATTAAAGAGGCTATAGCGTTTCATAAGGAGCGGGAAAGGTTCTGCTATGTCCAGACCCCTGGATTCTTCGAGCAATTCAACGATGTGTTCGGTATAGAAAATCAGCTTCTGTATATGGCATTGTACCCGGAAGAGCTGGGAACGCTTTACAGGCGGCAGGCAGATTGGACAATCTGTTTTGCGAAACACTGCGCCGAAGCGGGAGCCGATATGATACATATCTCCGACGATTGGGGAGCTCAGAATGATCTAATGTTCAATCCAAAGCTGTGGAGAGAGATAATCTATCCAAACTTGAAGCGGGTGGTTGATTATATCCATTCCCTGAGGCTCTTTGCGAGTATCCACTCCGATGGCTGCATAGCGAGGGTAACGGATGGAATCAAAGAGATCGGATTTGATGTTGTCCATCCCTGGCAGGAGAGCGCCGTCATGTCCTATGACATGTATCTTAACAGATATAAAGATTCCTTTGCCATTATGGGGGGAATATGTATTCAGTCTGCTTTAGGTATAATGAAAAGAAATGAGCTGGAAAGAGAAATCCGCAGGGTATTCGCAAAGCTTCGGGGAAAAAGGTGGATTTGCTGCACTACACACTTTGTGCAGAGCCACTGCTCTGTTGAAGACTTGACCTTTGCATATGATCTGATATATAAGCTGGCGAGAGAATAGTAAATAATAGTTTTTCGGGAGTGATTGCCGGAGCAAAATAAAGGCAGTCGCTCCTTTTGCTTTTAAAATAGGAAAATATAAAAATAAACCTTGCAAATAATCATTTTTAGAGGTAGAATAATATTGGACGGAGGCGAGCGAATGTCGGTACGAGAGAGGATAGGAAAATATCTCGATAATAACCTTATAAGCGATTACGGTTTTACTACCCTCGAGGACGGAGTCTGCGGCTTGAGAGGCGCTGTGTCGATCGTTGTACGGTTATCCGATGCAATCATGGATGAAATATCCGAAGGTCCAACCCATACGTACTTCTACCACTACCGTCAGGTAAATGCCTTTATAGACCAAATCCTTTTAGGGATAGGTTTTATCCTTCAGGACGAAGGCTACCGATATATGCCGGTTGCCGCCTCTCAGAGCGTATCCGATGACGGTTACAGTGGAGTGTACTCCCATAAAAAGGCGGCGCATCTGGCGGGGTTAGGAAGCATCGGACGGTCGAATCTGTTTATCAGCAGAAAGTATGGCGCAAGAGTACGCTTAGGAACGGTACTTACCGACTGCCTGTTTGTGCATCCTTTAATGCTGGAGGAAGACATGTGTTCTGACTGTATGGAATGCGTCAAAAACTGCCCTGCGGGAGCCATTAAAGGTGGAGCATGGACAGGTTTGAGAGAGGATATATTTGCTCCCAATCTCTGCTCCGATTATATGAAGCGTGAGTACCGGCTAATCGGCCGGGGATCTGTATGCGGCAGATGCATATGTAAAGGTAAAAATATCAAGTATTGAAAGCGGTATCGAGATGGAAAAAATATACGCAAAAGAAAATAATTCCCTCAGAGCCAGAGTGTTTGCTCAGATAAAGCAGGCTATTCTGGAAGAAACCTTTTTGCCCGGTGATAGCTTGATAGAACAGAAGCTGTCAAACAGCCTTGGTGTAAGCCGTACTCCGGTCAGAGAGGCTCTGCGTCAGCTGGAGCTGGAGGGACTTGTGAAGACCATACCAAACAAGGGAGCTGTGGTCATCGGTGTGTCAAAGAAGGACATCGAAGATATATATTCAATCAGAATGCAGATTGAGGCGCTGGCTGCCAGATGGTCAGCGGAAAATATAACAGACGAGGAGCTTGAAGAGCTCAAGGATGTGGTAGAGCTTCAGGAGTTCTATGTTTGGAAGGGAGACACAGTGCAGGTATGGCAGCTTGACACTAAGTTTCATGAAATTATCTATGAATCTTGCCGATCCCGTCCCCTTAGGTCAACACTTACAAATTTCCACAATCATATCATGAAGGCAAGAGCACTGTCCTTCAAAACGACTGGAAGAGCGAAGCTTGCGGTTCAGGAACACAGGGCAATATTCGAAGCTATAAGCGCCCGTGATCTGGAGCTGGCAGAGAAGCTTACAAAGGAGCATATCCTGAACGCCAAGAAAAACCTGCTCACCGGACTTGACAGTGAATAATCGGACTAATAATATAAGTACAAAGTAGCCGCGGATTTTACGTTCCGCGGCTGCCTTGTATGTAAAGCAACTTTTATCTGTTTCAATGTTCTCCAATGACGAAGAATACTATTTTTAAAGTCTTACCTCATATCCCGACTCGGCAGATTCATATATCGCCTGCAGGATTTTAATCATATTCACGCCTTGTATCGGCTCGAAATCCGGCTTTTCGCCGTATAGAACCACATCGATGAAATGGCGCAGATTCATCTCATGTCCACCTTTAGCCTTGCTGATAACAGGCTTTGTTATGCAGTATGCGCCGCTTGTCTCTCCATAGAGCTCCACATCTTCGTTCTCCCACTTTGTGCCCGATTTTGTACCGCGAAGCTCCACATACCGTGTTTCACGGTCTACGTTGGAAGCCCAGCTGAACTCAATCTGCAGACAGGCGCCGTTGTCGAACTTAATGAAGCCCATAGCCAGATCCTCAACGTCAAATATACCTTCGTCACTTTTCTCACCGAACTTGGCGTTATCGGAATCAACCACCGTAGACTGGGCAAACTTTGTATATGTGGAGCCGCTAACCGCCACGGGTGTGGGATTGCCCATAAGCCATATAGCTAAGTCAATCATATGCACACCGAGATCGATAAGGGGACCTCCACCGGATAGCTCCTTTGTGGTAAACCAGCCGCCCTTGCCGGGGATGCCGCGTGTACGCTGCCAGCCGCAGCGTCCGGAGTAGATCTCACCCATATTACCCTCCTGGATGTAGCGGCGCAGGAACTTTGATGAGGCGCAGTGGCGGTTGTTTCTCATAACCATGAGTACTTTACTGTTTTTATCCGAGACTTTCTTCATCTTGTTAGCTTCCTCAACGCTTATTGCGTCAGGTTTTTCTGAAAACACATGCTTCCCCGCGTTTAGAGCATCCACGGCAATAATGCTATGGAATTTGTTTGGCGTACATATATCAATGGCATATATTTCAGGAATGGCGATTACATCATGATAATCTTCAAAGGTCATCTTTTCAGGGATATCGTACTTTTTTGCCAGAGCCTTTGCTTTTTCGAGCTTTATGTCACATAAAGCGACGACTTCAACATCCTCCATGTTAGCATAGGCAGGCATATGTGCCCAAGTGGCAATACCGCCGCAGCCTATAACGCCGATATTGAGCTTCTTTGACATTTTGTTA
>JAAZBA010000399.1 GCA_012514045.1 Clostridiales bacterium
AGTATCACGAGTGCTTCGCAATAAGTTCAGACTTGAACTTTTTGAGAATCCTTATTCTAAAGAGAATTACAGAGATATTGTGCATGGAGAAAAAGCCTGCCGCCTTTCACTGGAAGCAGCTTACCAAAGCATGGTGCTTTTGAAAAATAAAAACAACCTTCTTCCTTTAAACGAAAACAGCGGCAAAATAGCCCTCATTGGACCGAATGTCGCACTACCGCAGTTGGGTGACTACACGGTAAACGAAGGTTACGAAAAGGCTGTATCCATTAAACGTGCTTTTGAAGAACGTCTTGGAGACAGACTTATTTATTCCCTTGGTTGCGGTATAGCCTCAGGAAGCGACGACGATATTGAGGCTGCTGTAAAAGCTGCACTCAAAGCGGATACTGTTATATTAGTTCTGGGGGATAACTCCTCCTTCTACGGCGGTGTTGGCTGGGGTAACGATAAGGAGGGAGAAGTTGAGCGTGCTGTAACCTGCGGCGAAGGCTTTGACCTCTCGTCTCTCGATCTGCCGGGAAGACAGCAGGAGCTAATGGAAAGAGTTTACGAAACAGGGAAGAACATTGTGCTTGTAATGGTATCCGGAAGACCTTATAGCATTGTTTGGGCAGATGAGCATATTCACTCAATTCTCCAAGCTTGGTATCCCGGAGAGTTCGGAGGCTATGCGTTATATGACATTATATTCGGAAAAGTCAATCCAAGTGGAAAGCTTCCCATATCATTTCCAAAATCTGCCGGACATATTCCCTGCTTCTACAATTATAAAATGTCTGCCAGAGGCTTCTATAAAAAACCGGGAACAGAGACAGACCCGGGACGTGACTATGTGTTCTCAAATCCCGACGCCCTTTATCCCTTCGGCTATGGGCTGAGTTACACGACTTTTGAGTATTCAGATCTTATTGTTTCTCCCGTTATTATACCTGTAGGAAAAACCGTTACCGTTAAGGTAAAAGTAAAGAACACGGGTAATATGGCGGGATTCGAGACAGTTCAACTTTATCTAAGGGACGAATATTGCCGCATAACGACATTCGTCCGCACGCTCCGAGGCTTTGAAAAAGTTTTCCTTGAGCCAGGAGAGGAAAAAACAGTATCGTTTATCTTGGGAGATGAGGATTTTGCGTTTATAAATGAGGAAATGAAGCCCGAAATCGAGCCGGGTAAGTTTATTGTTTACTGCGGAAATCTTGAATATGAATTATTTGTAAAATAGATTATTACATGTTTGTGACAGTATTAAGCCATATGTTGACATGAAGTTTTATTGGTGATACAATAAAAATTATTGAGACATATAACTATTACCCGGGGAGGGATATCCATGGAACGCCGCATACCTTCATATATAGCTGAAATTCTTGAGCACAACAACGTTAATACAAAAGAAATCAAGGCTATGTGTTATGGAGATCTCGATGAGGATGAAAGAATATGTGACATATATTATCTGTTGGATGACAGATTTATACATATTGTTCACGGCATGGCAGAGATCAAGCCCGTAAAGCGTAGCGCCAAGAGAATTACCACAGAATTTACCTTCATTTCATATAAAACTCTGCTGGTGGAGGACATCAAGGAACTAAAGGTGGAGCGGCTTATATCCACTACAAGACTTATTGGCGAGATAGAGGACGATATGCTCCTTATTGGCACATTTTCCTTGGGATATACCAAAAGGCTTGAAATTTTTACTAAAGCCTTTTCATGCGTTAAGGAGGGGAAACCTCTCGATACGAAAATTCCGGATGATGATACCTGCTGCCCCAAATGCGGTATAAGATATCCAGAGGAAGGGATAAAGATATGTCCCAACTGCTCCAATAAGCTCTCTGTGTCAGCACGACTCTTTGGATTCTTTAAAGACTATTGGAAAAAGGTCATAGTTATTGTCCTTGTTATGCTTATCGGAACAGCCTTTAATCTCGTGTCACCATACGTAGGTAAAAAGCTGTTTTTTGACGAAGTACTTACAGAAGGCGGATCCATGTATGCTATGGTTTTGGCGGTTGTGGCAGTGATATTCACCGTAAAGCTGATAGGAACTCTTTTGGGAGTGCTTTACTCCTATGTGTTGGCAACGATAATCCCGTGGATTGTATATGACATAAAAATGAAAATATTCACGGCGATGCAGAGGCTTTCAACATCATACTACACCTCAAAACAGACAGGCGCTCTAATGACAAGAGTGAACCGCGACTCTAATAACATATATTGGTTCTTCGTTGACGGACTGCCTTATGTCATTGTAAATTCGCTGACTTTCATTGGTATAACATCGGTTATGATATGGATGAACTGGAAACTTGCCATTGTCACAGTGTTGGCGATACCTTTGGTAATTGTGGTATATAGATTTATGTGGAAGTTCTTCCGCAATTTCCATCATAGGATATGGGTACATGATTCTAATCTTTCCTCCCTTGTCAGCGACACACTAAACGGGCAGCGTGTAATAAAGGCGTTTGCAAAGGAAGATGTTGAGCTATCGAGATTTGACGAACACAGCGATAATCTTTCCGGCGCTGAGGTTAAGTTGGCAAATGCAGAGAACACCACATTCCCGTTGGTA
>JAAZBA010000068.1 GCA_012514045.1 Clostridiales bacterium
CACTGCGTTTAATTATGTTACAAGCGCCTCTAATACTTTTATTCCACTCTTCGCTAAGGAGCTCGGCGCAGCAAAGTATGAGCTCGGGTTCGTCACTACTTTAATTTGTCTCGCCGGTATGGCTGGCTCTTCGCTTTCAGATAAAATCGGAAGAAAACTTGGAATTAAGCGCTCAATTTTTATTAATCTGATTCTTTTAGTTGTTTCCTATTGCTTTGCAATTCCCTTTGTGGACAACCTTTATATTCTGTACATTATGGTGTTCATAGGCGGATTCAACGGATACCTGCTTGTTTCACAAAACCTCGGACTTATCCTTAAGAATGTTGACCCGTCTTACAAATCCTCTGTTGTAAGCTTTTATCAGTCTTTTTACGGATTGGGAATGATATTCGGTCCGATTCTTACAGGCTTTATAAGAGATACAATAGGCATTAATGCAGGTTATATTGTAATCGGTTTTATCGGATTAGCAACAGCATTTATCAGTCTTTACTACAAGCCCTCGCTTGAGCTAACAGCGAAACAATAAAAAGGAGGATTTATAAATGAACAGGATTCATCTTATCGGAAACGCCCATATTGATCCGGTTTGGCTGTGGCGATGGCAGGAGGGATATGCCGAAACTTTGGCTACCTTCAGAAGCGCTCTTGACAGAATGACGGAATTCCCGGATTACAAATTCACCAGCGCATGCGCCGCCTACTATGAGTGGATAAAGGAAATCGATCCTGAAATGTTTCGAGAGATACAGGAGAGAGTCGCTGAGGGCAGATGGTGTATAACGGGAGGTTTCTACATTCAGCCTGACTGTAACGCCCCTTGTGGAGAGAGCTTTGCACGTCACGGTCTCTACAGTCAACGGTTTTTCATTGAGAACTTTGGTCACGCCGCTACGGTGGGTTATAATGTGGACACATTTGGTCACTGCGGAAATCTGCCGCAGCTTCTAAAGAAATGCGGTCTTGACAATTATCTATTTATGCGTCCCGGAACTCATGAAAAGGATCTTCCGGATTCACTTTTTAACTGGAAAGGTATAGACGGAACTATAGTCCGTACAAAGAGAATCACAAACTACGCTACACCTTCCACAGGTCATGGCGAACGCATTGATCGCCTTAACGATATGGCGAACCGTGAAGACCACGATGTTATGTACTTCTATGGAATCGGAAATCATGGAGGAGGTCCGACAATCAGATCACTTCAAGAGCTTGAAGATGAGATTTCTTCAAGAGACAACATCTTCTACAGCACCCCGAACGAGTTCTTTGCTTCAGTCAGAAACTGTAATGTGCCTACGGTACATGATGAGCTGCAGCATCACGCAAGAGGCTGCTACAGTGTGGTTTCCGAGCTTAAGAAAAAGCTGAGAAAAAGCGAAACGGCACTTCTTTCCTCTGAAAAACTGTCCGTGGTTTCATCTGTGCTCTTGGGAGATAGATATCCTAAGGAAGAGATAACTTCAGCTTGGAAGAATGTGCTCTTCAATCAGTTCCATGACATTGCTGGCGGTTGCTGCATAGAAAGCGCAGTTAATGACGCAATAGAGCTTTATGATGAGTCTCTTGTCATCGCCTCCAGACATGCACAGAAAGCCCTACAAAAAATTGCATGGAATATCGACACATCAGGTGGTTTAACCTTAGAAGCTGCAAAGGATACAAGCATCCAACCTTGGGAGAACATCGCTCTTGGCACTCCGATTGTAGTGTTTAATCCACTTTCCTGGCCTGTAACAGTTCCTGTTGAGTGTAACCACATCGTTTCAAGTATTGAAAATAACGATGCCAATCCTGTTGTCTACCAAACTACAAGAGCGGAGAAAACCAACAACCGGGACAAATTTCAGACGGTGTTCCTTGCTTCACTGCCCGCTATGGGCTACAAAGTATACAGGCTTAAGGTTCAAACCAATGAGACTCCTCTATTCTGTATTGAAGTACATCCCTCCAACGTGCTTGAGAACGATTTCCTTAAAATTACTATTAGTCCTGAAAACGGAATGATTTCTTCTGTTTTTGACAAATCAGTTTCCCAGGAAGTGTTCGCATCTAATGCAATGAGCGCCGATGTTATCGATATTACCCATTGCGACACCTGGGCTCATGATATTCCTGCTTTTGACAGGAAGGTCGGAGAATTTACTGGCTGCCGGATTACTGTTATGGAAACCGGAGCGGTCCGGACTGTTATCAGATCGGAGTCCCGGTACGGTGACAGTGTTCTTCGTCAAGACTACACTCTTTATAGTCATAAAAAATCACTTGATGTAAAGGTGTATTGCGACTGGCATGAGGAATATCGTATGCTTAAGCTTACCTTCAATACTGCTCTTGAGAATCCGACGTTTACCTGCGAAATTCCCTACGGATTTATCAGCCGCGACACAAACGGTGAAGAGGAACATCAGCATAGATGGGCAGATTTGTCTTCAAACGGGTACGGCGTCTCAATAATCAACGACTGCAAATACGCTTATAGCGCTTCCGGTTCATCTTACAGTATGACTTGCATCAACAACTCAGCCTTTGCCGACCACTACGGTCAACAGTTCAGGGACGAATACTGCCGCTTTACAGACATGCACGAGAATATATTCAGCTATTCTGTTGTGCCTCATGAGGGAAGCTTTACGGACGCCGGAGTTATAAAGAGCGCTTACGAATTCAATACTCCTTCGTATTTCGTCGTAGATACCTTCCACAAAGGCAAGCTCCCATGTTCTGCATCGTTTATTTATATCGATTCAGAAAATATTATTTGCGAGACTGTTAAGCTCTCGGAGGACAACAAGGCTTATACACTCAGATGCTATGAATCTCACGGTAAATATACTGATACCGTCATTGAACTCCCTCTTATCGGCAGGAGCATAAAAGCTGCCTTTTCGCCTCATGAGATCAAGACTTACTATATTCCTATAAACAGGAACGACGAAATTAAGGATACAAATTTCCTTGAACTGTAAAAGATACAGCGTACCGATAAACACGGTACGCTGTGTCTTTTAGTAATCTCTGTACTTTTTCCATATATCAAGTATCATG
>JAAZBA010000392.1 GCA_012514045.1 Clostridiales bacterium
AGGACAGATATTCGAAAGCTTTGATGCTCTGAGACAAAAATCTTCGGTAATTGTCCTAGGTTCAAGGGAACCGAGCCGGAGCCTTATGTCAGGAGCCGCTTTGCTTAGAGACTCAAGAAGAGATATAAGTGATACCCTGGGCTTCATTTCTAAGCCATAGGAGGAAATCTCAATGCCTGTAATAACAACCTCAAGATAACCGATATAACGAAGTCTTTTTATTTCTTTTACCGCGTATTCGGGCGACATTGAACGAATATGCCCTCGAGAATAGGGAATAATACAGTAAGTACAGTAGTTATTGCAGCCGTCTTGAATTTTAAGCATGGCTCTTGTTCTCCCCTCAAGCCCTCCGGCGGGGAGATATTCAAACTCACGGGAGGGAGAAACAATATTGTGTCTTTGGCAGCGGTCGGCGTATGCCTTTTCAAGAAGTTGCAAAAAACCTTCCCTGTCGGTGGAGCCTGACACAACATCCGCAACATTAAGCACGTCAGAATCAGGATGAAGCTGGGAAAAGCAGCCGCATACACCGATGATGCTGTTTGGAGCGCGGCGTCTTGTCTGCCTTATAAGCTGGCGTGATTTTTTATCTCCTACGCTTGTCACGCTGCAGGTGTTGATCACGTAGGCGTCACACTCCTCGTTAAAGGACCGTATTGTATGCCCACGGGAGGCAAGAATGCTCTCCATAGCCTGGGTATCGAATTGGTTAGATTTACAGCCTAAAGTAAGAAAAGATACTACCATGACTTCCTCTTTTGTAAAGATATATTTAAATCTAAAAAATGGCACTTGTATAAATCATTCAAATATATTATAATATAAAAGCACAGAGGATTTCAACATTTATTTTATCTTTTGCTCAAAAGGGAGATTATTGGTCGATAGAATAATTTTTGTACAAATTTACCATTGGAAGGATTATGTAATGAAGAAAACCAGGATCATACTGTCCTCAATCGACGATATTAAGAGCTTTGTTGCGTATGCTACAGCCCAGAGTTGTGCTATCGATCTTATGTCAGGAAGATATACAGTCGATGGCAAGTCGATTATGGGTATATTCAGTCTCGACCTGTCAAGCCCGATAGAGGTTATATACTATGGCAACGACAGCGATGCAGACTCTTTCTTTACAATAATAGACGATTTTAAAGTAAAAGATTAAAGATAACGGAGGGGAAAAACAGCATGACACTAAGTGTAGATCTCAAAAACATTGCCTCTTTTGTTTCAGAAGAGGAGCTAAATTCAATGATGAAAGAGGTTACTGCTGCCAATGAAACACTCAGAGGCGGCACAGGCGAAGGAAACGATTTTATAGGCTGGCTGGATCTGCCCTCAAACATCGATCCAGATGAACTTTCGAGAGTCAAGAAAGCTGCGAAAAAGATAATCTCCGATTCTCAGGTGCTTATTGTGGTAGGTATAGGAGGCTCATATCTCGGAGCCCGTGCTGTTATAGAATTCATAAAGAGCCCTAATTACAACCTTAAGAAAAAGAATACCCCTGATATATTTTTTGTAGGAAACAATCTTTCCGGAGAATATATTAACGAAATAATCGTTCTTCTCGGAGACCGTGATTTCTCTGTGAACGTGATTTCCAAGTCCGGTACCACAACAGAGCCTGCAATAGCCTTCCGTATTTTCAAGGGACTTCTTGAAAATAAGTACGGCGAGAAAGAGGCGGCAAAGAGAATTTTCACTACGACAGACAAGAAAAAAGGAGCTCTCAAAAAACTTGCGGATGCAAAGGGCTATGAATCATTTGTAATCCCCGACAATGTAGGTGGACGTTACAGCGTACTTACTCCTGTTGGTCTCCTTCCCATCGCCTGTGCCGGTATAGACATAGACAGGCTTATCCTCGGCGCAAATAACGCAATGGAGGAGCTTAAACCCGTAAGCCTCAATAATCCCGTTTGCGCTTATGTAGCCGCCAGAAACGCACTTTACAGAAAAAATAAGTATATCGAAATCCTGGCCTGCTATGAGCCCTCTTTTAGATTTATGGCTGAGTGGTGGAAGCAGCTCTACGGTGAAAGTGAAGGCAAAGATGGCAAGGGTATATTCCCTGCCTCAGTAGAGCTTACTGCCGACCTTCACTCAATGGGTCAATACATTCAAGACGGTGAAAGAATCCTCTTTGAGACGATTGTAAATATATTAAACCCCAATTCGGTTCTCCGAGTTCCAAACGATCCTGCTAACATTGATGGGCTCAATTTCCTGTCTGAGGCAGAGCTTGATTACATAAATAAACAAGCTTCAAGAGGAACCGTGCTGGCCCATGTGGACGGTGGAGTGCCAAACATCATAATCAATATCGATAAAGCCGATGAGTACAATCTTGGCTACCTCATCTACTTCTTCGAACTTGCCTGTGGTCTTTCCGGTTATACATTAGGTGTAAATCCCTTCAACCAGCCTGGCGTTGAAGCATATAAGAAGAATATGTTTGCTCTTTTGGGCAAGCCCGGATACGAAAACGAGAAGGCAAAACTGGAAGAAAGACTTAAACAGTAAAACAAAAAAAATCTGGAATTTGTCCATTGCTTTATTGTTCAGAATGATGTATAATGTAAATATCAGATGGTACACACCTTGTGTATCGGATCGGAGGATTGGTTAAATTGATTAAGATAATCATGGGGAAGAAGGGAACCGGCAAGACGAAGCTTCTCATAGATATGGTAAACAACGCTGTTACCGAGGAATCCGGTGATGTTGTATGTCTTGAGGGCGGAAGAAAGCTCACACATGACATAAGCTACGCTGTAAGACTTGTTGATGTATGGGATTATGAACTTGAAAGTGGCTACGAGGTTCTTTTCGGCTTCATCTGCGGAATTTACGCACAGAATTTTGACGTATCTCATATTTTCATCGACAGCCTTTACAAGGTAGCCAAGTGTGACGACATTACAAAAGCCGAGGCGTTTATTGAAAAAATTGAAAGATTTAGTTCTCAGAACAATATCAGATTCACCATCATGATAAGCGATGATACTGAGCGCGCCAGCGATAATCTGCGCAGGTATTTCTAAATATTGACAAAATCTAAGACAGGCCGGAGTTTTTCGGCCTGTCGGGTTTTATGAAGAAAAGAGGCGAACCCGAATGAAATGGTATAGCCCGCGAAGACCGCCCTTTGTTTTGGAAAGCTTCCCGTTTTTCGATAAAGAGGATGTTTACAGGCGTCTGTCTTTGAATCCCGAAACACCGCTCCCCGAAGCTGTTGAGCGGCTGTGTAACGACTCCGCCGGCGGAAGAATCCGATTCAAGGCTGATATTAACTCTTTAACCATAAAGGTTAAACTGCTCAACGAAAGTGCTTGGTATCATATGCCGGCTACAGGGAAGAATGGGGTAGACTGTTATATAAGTATCGACGGTCCGGTGAGGTACTGTTCTACTGCTCGAATAAAGCCTATATGTGACGAATACGAGGCTATAATGTTTAGCTTCAAAGAAAAAGATACATACAATATAGAGCTGAATTTACCTCTTACGAATGGTATATACGATATAATGATCGGTGTAGACGACGATGCAGTTTTATATCCTCCTCTTGAGCGCCGAAACAAGGGAAGGATAGTCCACTATGGAACGTCTATTATTCACGGTTTGTGCGTATCCCGCCCCGGTATGGCGCTTACAAATCAGCTATCAAGGCGCCTTGACGCCGAAATAATCAACCTGGGTTTCAACGGAGCCGGTAAATGTGAATCCTCTGTAGCTTATCAAATAAGAAAAATCGAAGACATGAGTCTTCTGATTATCGACACCGATGCGAACTGCCTTGATGGAGAATGGATCAATGAAAAGTATCCAAGGTTTATTGAAACAGTAAGAGAGAAGTACCCGGATCTTCCGATCCTTGTAGTATCGGTAATTAATTTTCCTAAAGTGTTTCTGTTTGATGAGACAGTGGAACGTTACAAATGCAAACGCGAGACACAGATTCGCATAGTAAATGAGCTTAACTGTAAAGGAGACAGAAATATTTACTTCCTCGATGGAAGAACTCTTCTTGGTGATGAGGGAAGAGAAGAATGCACTGTTGACGGGGTTCATCCTACCGATCTGGGCAATTTCCGTATGGCAGAGGTTTTTGAAAAGAAAATTCGTGAAATATTGAATATATAGGAGAAATATGTTATGAAATGGTTTTCACCGACAAAGGCACCGTTTGAGATTGAAGGACTTGTATTTATGGAAAAGGATGGAGTCTACCGCAGACTTCAGATTAATCCTCCCAAGCCCCTGCCCAATGACGTTGCAGTCCTCGCAAATCACACCGCAGGAGCAAAGGTTCGCTTCAGAGCCAATTTGTCGAAGCTTTCAGTCAAGACAAAGCTCATTCACACAGCCAATACCCATGACCATATGCCCGCAACCTGCGAAAGTGGCATCGACTGCTACATAAGCCGTGAGGGTGAAGTCAGATTCTGTCACACATCCCGTATTGACAGAACAAAGGACGAGTATGAAGCCGAGCTTATAAACAGGGAAGTTAAGGAAACCTTCAATATTGAGCTTAACCTACCGCTTTATAACGGCTTGTACCAGCTTCTTATCGGAGTGGATGGCGACGCTGAAGTTTATCCTCCCGTTAAAAGAGAAAACGAGGGAAGGATCGTGGTTTACGGCACATCTATAACCCAGGGCGGCTGCGCCTCCCGTCCCGGAATGTGTTATACAAACATACTCTCCCGTAAGCTCGATACTGAGGTTGTAAACCTTGGTTTCTCCGGCGCTGGAAAAGTGGAGGCAGAGGTAGCCTTAGCAATAAGAGAGATTGACAACATCAAGCTTCTTATCCTAGACACCGACGCAAACTGTCCTGACGCAGCATGGATAAGCGAAAAATATCCGGAATTTCTGAGACTGTTCAGGGAGAGACATCCTGATGTACCTGTTTTAATAACAACAATTATTCCAACTGCTCGGATACTTCATGAAAAAGTCAGCAGGGAGTTCTATAAATCAAAATTTGATGCCCAGGTCAAGGTGTATGAGGATTTACTAAAAAACGGAGACCAAAACGTGTACTTTATGGATGGTCATGACCTTCTGCCGAATGATACATTTGAGGAGAACACTGTTGACGGCGTACATGCCACAGATTTGGGTTTTTGGAACATGGCATGTGCTTTTGAGGCAAAAATACGCGAAATCATACAATAATATCTCAAAATTAGTAAAAATTATTCTTGACATTTACTATAACTCGTGATATACTATTCAGGCCGTGTTCGGTAGCGGGTCTGTTTTGTTATGCAAAGACAGTCCGATAGGGGCTGCACCCGCCGAAACGAGACTTGAGTTGAAAGAGAGGTGCTACCGGTAAAATGTATGCTATTATTGAGACCGGCGGCAAGCAGGTAAAGGTCACAGAAGGCGAGATCATCTACATCGAGAGACTTCCCGTTGAGGAAAACGAAACAGTCGTGTTCGATCGTGTACTGCTTTGTGGTGAAGCGGGGGACGTCAAGATTGGCGCTCCATACGTTGCAGGCGCAAAAGTAGAGGCTAAGGTCGTTAAGAACGGCAAGTCCAAGAAGATTATTGTATTTAAATACAATGCCAAGAAAAACTACAGAAAACGTCAGGGTCACAGACAGCCCTACACAAAGGTTCAGATCGAAAAGATCGTCGGTTAATGATTAACGCAGAGTTTCGCAGGTTGGGCAAGGAAGGTTATTGCGGCTTCACGGTAAGTGGACATTCAGGACACGCCAAGCGCGGCAAAGATATAATTTGCGCCGCGGTATCGGGAGCTACTGATCTTGCGGTATGTATTCTTTGTGATGTGCTTAAAGCTGAGTCTGAGCTTTCGGTAGACGATAAGAATGACGAGGTAAGCTTAAGTCTTTTAGCAGCTAACAGTGATGCGGATCGAGTGATCACAGGATTACATATGTATTTGACCGATTTGTCCAAAGAGTATCCCGTAAACATTAGGGTAAGAGAGGTGTAAAAGATGATTAGATTAGGTATTCAGTTTTTTGCTCATAAGAAGGGCGTTGGTTCCACAAGGAACGGACGTGATTCTGAATCCAAGAGACTTGGCACGAAGCGTGCTGACGGACAATTTGTACTGGCTGGCAACATCCTTGTGAAGCAGCGCGGAACAAAGATACATCCGGGTGAGAACGTAGGACGCGGCAGCGACGATACGCTGTTTGCCCTCAAGAGCGGCACGGTTCGTTACGAGAGACTCGGTCGTGACCGCAAAAAGGTTTCCGTTTACGAAGCCGCTGAGGAATAATAGTAGTCAAAGAATCCCGAACGATGTTTCGGGATTCTTTTCTTAAGAGGAAAAACAATGTTTGTTGATATAGTAAAAATTTTTATTAAGGCCGGACGCGGCGGTGATGGAGCTGTTTCTTTTCACCGTGAGAAGTACGTAGCGGCAGGCGGTCCCGATGGCGGTGATGGTGGAAAAGGTGGAAATGTGGTGTTTGCTGTGGACAACCACATGAGCTCTCTTATGGATTTCAGGTTAAAGTGCAAGTATATCGCTGAGAACGGAGAGAACGGCAGGTCGAAGAAATGCTTCGGACGCGACGGAAAGGATATTGTGATAAAAGTCCCCAAAGGTACTCTTATCAAGGAATCTGAGTCAGGTGCTCTTATAAAAGATATGTCTGATAATGAGCCTTTCGTCTGCGCCAAGGGAGGTAACGGTGGTTTCGGAAATGCTCACTTTGCCACGCCTACGAGACAGGTACCTAGATTCGCAAAGCCAGGACTTCCTGGCGAAGAGCTGAACATCACATTAGAGCTGAAGCTTCTGGCTGATGTGGGGCTTATCGGTTTCCCAAA
>JAAZBA010000307.1 GCA_012514045.1 Clostridiales bacterium
AGTTGTATTCGGAAGCGGGGGTTTTCGCCGCATGCCTGAGAATTTGTCAAGGGAAAGAGTGTTTGAACTTGTATCCTGCTTCCTTGTGCTTCTTGAAGGGATCGCAAGAGAAAACAGCATTACCGTAGTGATCGAGCCTCTGAATCTGAGTGAGACAAATATTATCAACACTACAGAAGAAGCTATGGAGTACATATCGGCGTTGTCTCTTCCAAACCTGTGCCTTTTGGTGGACCTCTATCACTTCTATCGTGAAAACGAACCCATGGAGCGAGTATATGAATACGGGAAATACATTAAGCATGTTCATATCGCCGAACCTACAAAGAGGGGCTTTATGACGCTTCAGGACGAGTACAACTATACCCCTTTCTTTAAAGCACTGAGGGATATAGAGTACAAAGGAAGCATAGTGTTCGAAGGCGGCGGAGGAGACTTCGACGAGGGAATAGCGAACGCGTTAAAGGTTCTTAAATACGGCAAAAAAATAATTGTTGAATAATAGAGAAACGTGAATGTGTGTGAAACTGGCTCTTTTTATGCCGGGTTCTACATAAAAAAGAGGCTCCCGATGTAACCGCATCGGGAGCTTTTGGCGGAGAGAGAGGGATTCGAACCCTCGGAACCTTTATAGGGTCCACACGATTTCCAGTCGTGCGCCTTAGACCAGCTCAGCCATCTCTCCATGACCGTTTTGCTCAACAGCTTGACTATTCTACAAGATTTCTTCTGAAATGTCAAGCCCTTTTTCATAAATCAGAGAATTTATTTGTAATCCTCCAAATTAACACACGTTCCTGAAAGGAACACAACAGCTTTCTCAACGGAAACCTTAGCGTTTCCGATGTCCTTCCCGGCATTTCTGTAGTCAAAGCTCTTGCAGAATGTGCTGACATCTTCCAAAAGACTGCAGAGATAGCGGTTGATGATAGCCACAACCTCTTCGGAAAACGGTGTATAGTCCTTTTTCCTCAGTTCCTTAGCGCCATGTTCAAGAAGCTTTGAAGCGTGGAAAAGACAGAAATATGGTGTGCGGGCAAACTTCTCATTGCGGAAAACATCGTCGTTTTTCCACATGTATACTGTATTTATATAATACTGGAGCATAAAGGAATCCACACGCTCACAGACAAAACAGCTGCCTGAGGTGTCTGTCAGGAGAGTGGGAACTTTTTTCATATCCACATCCCTGGACATGGGCTTTTTAAGATTTTGAGATAAAATATCCTTGAGCTCACAGAGCCTTGACTCCACGGTAAGAGCAAGACTCAGACGATTCTGCATAGCAAGCATGTCTGTGTAGTGCTTGGAGCAGAAGCCCTTAGTGTTGCACTGCTCCCTCACATCCGACTCCATCATGGCGGCGCCCATTATGTACTCAAGCGAATCGGACTCCAGCTTATCGTGAAGACGACAAAGAGGGCAGCCACAGAGCTGTTCAAAGCTTTCGTTTATGGGTATGGTATAAATTGTTTCTTTCATCGCTTGATTACTCCTTATTAATGGTGTATAATAAAAGAAAATTATTTACTGCGGTGGTTTTGCGATGGAATCGATTAATCTGAATGGCTCGTTCTCCCTTGCTCAGACAATGGAGTGCGGACAGTGCTTTCGATGGGAAGCTTTGGAGGATGGCACATACACAGGTGTTGTATCCGGAGTTGTTTATCGCCTTCGTCAGAACCACGATACTCTTCAATGCGCCTTTTCCAAAGGGGGAAGCACGGAATTCATTTCTAAATACCTTGACCTTGACCGGGATTATGACGCAATAAGACGTGCGGTATCGATAAACGAATACATGAAAACCGTCTCCGATTTCGGCTACGGCATCAGAATACTGCGTCAGGAGCCTTGGGAGGCGCTTTGCTCATTCATAATTTCTCAGTGCAACAATATACCGAGAATAAAATCGATTATTTCAAGGCTTTGTGTCGCCTTAGGAGAGGAAATTAGTTTTGAAAGGGAGAAATACTTCTCGTTTCCGAGCGCTGAAAAAATCGCACGGCTTGAAGTAAGCGATCTTGATTTTCTCCGCTCCGGTTACCGCGCTCCCTATATCATCGGAGCTGCGAGGGCGGTTTTTGAAGGAAAACTAGATCTTGAAAGTCTTCGAGATATGAATACATCCGAGGGAAAAGAAAT
>JAAZBA010000314.1 GCA_012514045.1 Clostridiales bacterium
ATCAGTTACTTTTGCCACAACGGTGGCTTCAATGTTCTCTTCAGAAGCTAATTTTATAATCTTTTCCGCATCGGCAGAAGCCACAACAACTGCCATGCGCTCCTGAGATTCACTTATAGCAAGCTCAGTACCGTCGAGACCATCATATTTCTTAGGGACGCGGTCTAGTTCTATTTCAAGACTATCGGCGAGCTCTCCGATAGCGACGGAAACACCGCCTGCTCCAAAGTCATTACAGCGTTTAATAAGCCTTGTAACCTCAGGGTTGCGGAAAAGTCGCTGAAGTTTGCGCTCCTCTATAGGATTGCCCTTTTGAACTTCTGCACCGCAGGTCAGAAGCGATTCACTGGAATGGCTCTTCGATGATCCTGTAGCTCCGCCACAGCCGTCACGACCTGTCCTGCCTCCTATAAGAATTACATAGTCACCGGGAGCCGGACGTTCGCGAACAACATTAGATAAGGGGGCTGCACCAATGACCGCACCAATTTCCATTCTCTTAGCAACATATTTAGGATGGTATATTTCGTGGACGATACCCGTTGCAAGTCCAATCTGGTTACCGTAGGAGGAAAAACCAGCTGCTGCTGTTTGAGTAATACGACGTTGAGGAAGTTTTCCCGCCAATGTCTCGCTGAAAGGTGTTCTCGGATCTGCGCTTCCGGTTACGCGCATAGCTTGATATACATAGCTTCTGCCTGATAGAGGATCTCTTATGGCTCCGCCTAGACATGTAGCAGCACCACCGAAAGGTTCAATTTCTGTTGGATGATTGTGCGTCTCGTTCTTGAACATAAGGAGCCAGTCCTCGTCTTTACCATCGACATTGGCAGTAACATGTACGCTGCAAGCGTTGATCTCTTCAGACTCGTCGATTTTTGGAAGCAGACCGCGCTTCTTAAGCGCCTTTACAGCACAGGTTGCGATGTCCATAAGAGTAATCGGTCTTGTCTCGACTTTCTCTCTGTAGATCTCTTTACGAGTTTCAAGATAGAGGTGATAAGCGTTCTCGATCGCCGGATCTGCAATGTCAAAATTTTCTAAATGGGTTGAAAATGTCGTGTGTCTGCAATGATCCGACCAGTATGTGTCTATCATGCGGATTTCAGTTATTGTTGGATCACGCTTTTCATCATCTTTGAAGTATGACTGCAGGAATTTAATGTCATCGAAATCCATTGCAAGCATAAGAGAAAGACGAAGATTTGAAAGACCTTCGTTATCAAGAGAAATAAAACCGGAAACCGTCTCAATATCAGCAGCAGGCTCATAGACAACACTGAGTGTATCATATTTCTCAAAGGAGGCAACTCTGGAATCTATAGGATTAATGAGATATTCCTTAGTTCTACGTATATCTTCGTCGGAAAGTTCGCCGAAGAAAGCGTAAAGCTTTGCCACCTTGACAATGGGTCTCTCTCCGGAGGTCAATATTTGGATGCACTGTTCACAGGAATCGGCACGCTGATCGTACTGTCCCGGAAGAGACTCCACTGCAAACACAACGGCACCATCAAGTGTCGGAAGCTCTTCGTTATAAAACGTGTCACATTGAGGTTCAGAGAACACGTTGATACAAGCGTTGTTGTATGTCCTTTCATCAATACCCTGAACGTCATACCTGTTGAAAATGCGCACATCGGTAAGCCCATCAAGATTTAGAAGTGTTTTCAAAGTTGAGTAGAGCGATTTTGCTTCGTTGTCGAAGCCTTCACGCTTTTCCACGTAGCAGCGATAAACCCTGTTCATTATGATATTGCCTGCTCCTTTATAAGATTTTCATGATTTCTGCTATTGCAGATAAAACATATGTTTGATTGTTAACATGGCCGCAGGAGCATTTATACGTTTCGGTTAAACGCTTCTCCGTAAAACCACTAAATGTAGTATACCACATATTTTGTTTTATTCAATAGAGTAAAACAAAATATGTATTTATGTCTCTGTTTTATTTTGACGTTAAACGAATATATAAAGACGACGATTATGAACAAACTATGGACTATTCGTAAAATTCACAGAAAATTCATCACAATATCATGATATTGTCTTATTCTCAGTATAGAATAGTTGCGTATATAAAAAGA
>JAAZBA010000090.1 GCA_012514045.1 Clostridiales bacterium
ATCTGGAAACAGTTTCTAAAATACGGATTATTCTTGGACTTCTGCTCCTTATAACAGGGATTTTCCTGATTATCATCGGCAGGAAAAAAAGAAAATACTGGGAAACGACCAGCAAATACCGTATCAATCACGCAGTGAAGAAAATAAAGACAGAGACTGACCTGAAGAAACTGGATGAAATCTGCCGTTCCGCAAGACAAAAAGAAATCAGAGAATATGCTGAGGACAGAAAATTTGAAATACTGTATCAGTATTTAGAAAGCGGAGATAACATTGATGCTGTTATTTCGGCAGTCAAAAGCATAATACAAAACGGCATGTATGACAACAAGAAAACGGATTTTCTTGCTGCTGCGGCAAAAAAGCGTCCGGAAATTATTCAGGATTTTTGGCCCGATCTGCAGAAATGGGCACATCAGGACAGTAAAAGCCATACCGATAATAATCCGGGGATGCACACTGACAGGACAGAATATTATGACTATTTCCGCTATCCGGATGGAAGAACTGTTCCAAACAGATCCGGAAGGAAGCGCCACACCGATACACGCATCAGCTACAGTGACTGTCACGATGACAAGCACGGGGACAGCACCGTGCATACTGACAGTCCTCATAATGAAAAACTTGTCCGTTTTAAGCCCTATATTCCAAAAGAGTGAATTTGAATGACACTGTGTAAACGTAATATAAATCAGAAAAAGAACCGGAGGATGCGGGCTCATGAATCCGACTTTTATAATCGTACCATCATTGGCTTGCCAGGCAAGCTGTAAATACTGCTTCGGACCGCATGATGGTGCTTTAATGGATATTAAAACCGCGCAGAAAACCGTGCGTTTTGTTCACTCAGCAGCGTCAGAATGCAATATGTCGGAAGTATCGGTAATCTTTCACGGCGGTGAGCCTCTGTTGGCTTCCCGTGATGTCTGGGAAACGCTGCTTGAGGGGCTGAGCAGAACACCGGACGGTATTCCGATCCGCTTCAGCGTACAGTCTAATCTCTGGCGTCTGGATGATTGGTTCCTGGAGCTGTTCCGCAAGTATAGGGTAACCGTTGGTACAAGTCTGGATGGTTCGAAGGAACTGTGCGATGAAAACCGCAGTGAGGGTTATTATGACAGAACCATGTCCTCCATAGAAAAAGCGGAAGAAAAAGGCATAAAAGCGGGAATAATCGCCACATTGACAAAACAGACTGTCCCTCACGCTCAGGAGATTCTGACATTTTTCCGCGATCTTGGGATAAATCCGGTGCTTCATGCGGCTGTAAGAGGTATGAACAACAAATCGGACTTATACGCGCTCTCACCTGATGAATATGCGGATTGTATTATCAGCCTTTACCCTTGGTATGTGAAAAACAGAAAATACTTTTCGGTACCGACACTTGATCGCTACTGCACCGCCGTAGCGCAGGGAGACCCGCACGTATGCAGTCTGCAGGACTGTCTGGGGATGTTTCTGGCAATATCTCCGTCAGGAGATATTACGTCATGTCAGCGCATGTCCGGAAATCCTGATTTCAGACTCGGTAATATCTTTGAGTGTTCGAGCGTCGCCTCGCTAATGGAAAGCGAAGCCGCTAAACGGCTAAAGGAGAGACAGCGCAACGTTGACGAACGGTGCAAAGATTGCAGATGGCTGAGAATATGCAAAGGCGGATGCTATTACAATGCGCTGTCAACCGGTGACGGTGTTATTGACCCGCTTTGCGAAGCATATAAAAGAATTTTTGATTTTCTTGAAAAGCGAATTTCCGAGGAGGTCGGCGAGCAAGAGAATCTGGACGCAATGAAAAAACGCTTGTCTAAAAAGGGCGGAAATCCTCTGCTGCGAAGCGGCCCGTATATTTCACTTACTGACAGGATGCATCCGTCCGAGGTGGCGGAGAATGCAAGGAATGTTCTTGCGGCTTACTATCTGGGGAAATTTAAAGACATAGATTCAGCGGCGGAAAACATGGTAAAATCCCGCATCAGCGCTGATGTTGAACAGACGGCGAGAGTACTTGCCGGTATTAAGCAGCGTCTGGAGCAAAGGCGTATACATTTCAATAACTGCTATATCCACACAACCTTCCGCTGCAATCTTCGCTGTACCCATTGTTACGCATGCGCAGGAGAACATAATGAAGAAATGTCTATTGCGGATATAGGACGGTTGGCGGAGCAGGCTATCAGTATGAAATTTCGCCAGCTCGTAATTACTGGCGGCGAGCCGCTGTTTCACCGCGACCGCACGGGACTTATTGAGCTCTTCCGCGGTCTTATGAGGAAAGGCAGTAATATAGTTCTGCGTACCAATCTGACAGGAAAATTCAGCGACAGAGAACTTATGGATATCGCCTCAGCTTTTGATCAGGTCGTTGTAAGCATCGACGGGAATGAGGAAACACACGATGCGCGCAGAGGAGCAGGCAGCTACCGAAACGCTGTCAGTAACTGTGAGCGCTACGCGGCGCTTTCAAAAGAGCTTCCGTTTGCGGGCGAGCTGTCGCTTGCCTGCGTAATGAGCGCAAGGGAGATCAACGGACTGCCGGGACAGAGCGTGCAAGAACTGGCTGACCGCCTGAACGTACCACGTGTGCGATTTCGCCCACTGCTTCCGATAGGTCGCGCCGTCAGCTCTGACGAAAAACCTTTCAGCGAATGTATAAATCAACACGAGGTAATTGAGG
>JAAZBA010000052.1 GCA_012514045.1 Clostridiales bacterium
AATAAGACAGGCGAAAGAGTTTACGTCTACGTTCATGGCATGGGACTGGGATTTTGCAAGTCCCGGTACGGCTCCAAACAGATTCTTCACGGCGCCGGTCATTCCAACGAAGGAATGGGTTTTCATTTTTGGAATATTAATAATCAGGTCGCTTGAAATCACTGCGCCGCTAATTGTCAGTTTTCGACCGTTATAATCCACACTATGTGACACAGGTTCAGTGCAGAGCGTTGCGCCCACCTCCTCAGCAATGGCAGTCATACCTGTCTGTCTGTAGAGAAGCTCAAGATGCGCTCTTGTATGCCCTACGGCAGGGGAATCGTATATGGTTATCTCGGCGCCGCTTTTTTTAAGCATTAGGCATACAGCCCTGACAACAGCGGGATTTGTAGTTGCCGCTTCCTCAACACGGGCTGCCTTAATGAGATTAGGCTTAACAAGGACACGCTTTCCGGTAGCGTTAAGTATCGTGTCCATTCCTCCAAAAGCATCAATACAGCGCTCAACAGACTTCTGTACAAGTTCAGAACTGTAGGTTGTACATTTTGCAATGAAGACTTTGTCATTACTGTTCATATCATACCACCTCCGTAATTGTTCTGTTTACAAATGAAGCAACAACTTTAAGACCCATGCTGTGGGCGAGCTCAATAGCATCTGATGAGTGAAATCCCACAAACTCAGCGGAATGGGTGTCGCTTCCAACGGTTACAAACTTTCCTCCCGCTTCCCTGTAAAGCTCAAGCACCCATGGTTCGGGAGACATACGCTTAAACCATCTGCCAAGACCAGTGGTGTTGATTTCAAGCACAATATTGCGGGATACAAGAAGCTTCATAATCTCCCATACCGCTTCCTTATACTCCTTAAGCTCCACGGGATATGGGATAAAACCTTCCATTACACGTATGGGATAGTCAAGATGACCGAGAGAATCAAGGATACCGGAGGATACAAGCTGGGCATTCTCGTTATAATAGTCTTCCATAAGCTCTGGTATGTTTTGCTTTGAATAGTCAAGAAAGTAATAATCGCTGTAATTACCGTAACGTGTCTGATGGATACTTCCGAGAACAAAATCAAAACAATGGGCATCAATAAAGGCATGTGATGCCTCAAGGTCATGATGAGACTGCCCAAGTTCAATTGAGTAAATAATATTGAGTTTACCTGTGTATTTTTCTTTGAGACTGAGAATCGTTTCATAGGCCTCCTTGTCGCAGGCGGTGTATTCCGTTCTGTTATCAACTCTGTCGGGAGTAGCCCATGTGGGAAGAATATCATAATGCTCAGTAAAAGCAATGCTGCCAATACCTTTATCTACAGCTGAGATACACATATCCTCCGCAGAAGATTTTCCATCGAAAGAAAAGAAAGAATGCATGTGAAGATCAGTAAGCAAAATAGTACTCCTTAACTATAAAATGATAAATTTATTATATTACATTTTTGAGAACAAATAAACCTTTATGACAGAAATAATTTTCAAATCGTCAAATTGCTTAAAATACAGCACCACATATTGAAATAATTCGGCAAAAATCAGTAGAAATCGGGCATATTGTGTGGTACAATACTTTTGT
>JAAZBA010000242.1 GCA_012514045.1 Clostridiales bacterium
GAAAGGTGGGTATGGACATCAATGATTTCATAGCTGCGAATTCCCTCGCCTCTGAGATACTCAGTCCAGAAACGGTTCTGTGTCATGGGAGTAAGTTCAGTTAAGTTTTTACGGAGCCTCTTCATTTCATCCTTGTTTGGCATGAGAGACATAAGCCGCTCGCCGGCAATTCGTCGCTGTTCCGCCTCATTCTCGCCACTGTAGCGTAGTGCCGCAATGGAGGCGCCGCAAAGAGCTCGGTAACCGCTGCCGAATACAACGCGGCCGAGACCGATATTCCGGCGTATGTTGGGGATTATGTCCTGAACATGAAGCCTTGAAATGTCGGCATAGATGTTGTCACATCTCCACATGGCGTCGAAAATGTATCCGCAGTCACCCCACATACCGTCACGTATAATAAACGGCATATTGGGATACTTTTTGGCGACAGTAATAAGAGACTCATATCCGAAGGCATTATTACCGTTTCTGCCGTCCATAATTTCGAAGCAATCCAGGAGGACAACGGGGGAATAGCAACTTATTTTATCAAAAAGACGTTCAAGGTGGGTAATGGAAAATCTGTCGGAACCGGGATAAATTGAAAGAGCGCCTACCCGGCCGGAAGACAGCATTTCTATTAGATATTCCATGTTTTCCCGTTCATAGAAGTTTTTGGGAGCAACGGCAAAGGCGGGGATTATGCGGTTTTCCGCTCCGGGTATGGCCTCAATATCCGCCATAAGCTGGCGATTGCCGACAAAGCAATGATTGTCCCTGGCGGAGGCATGGGTGGTAAGGGCACAGTTAATGCCCAGTCTGTCAAGTTCATCGATGAATGACTGAAGAGTAGGGTAGTCAGGCTTTTCATGTGAGCCGCTGCCGTAAAAGCCTGTACAATCAAAATAAAACATAGAATTTCGCTCCTTAAATAATAACTTTACTCAGGAAGTCCTTTGCTCTTTCGTTTTGCGGATTGGTGAAAAACTCTACAGGGGTGTTCTGCTCTACAATAACGCCATCGTCCATAAAGAGTATACGGCTGCCTACCTCGCGGGCAAAGCCCATTTCGTGGGTTACAACAAGCATAGTCATGCCGGTATAGGCAAGTTCACGCATCATATCAAGCACCTCACCTACCATTTCCGGGTCGAGGGCAGAAGTGGGCTCATCAAAGAGCATAATTTCCGGATCAAGAACAAGGGAACGGGCAATTGCAACGCGCTGTTTCTGACCGCCGGAGAGCTGGGAAGGATATGCGCTTATTTTGTCAGCCAGACCGATGCGGCGAAGAAGCTTCATAGCCTTGTCTTCTGCCTCAGATTTGCTCATAAGCTTGAGTTTTATGGGAGCAAGGGTAAGATTACCCATAACTGTGTAGTTATTAAAAAGATTGAAGTGTTGGAAAACCATACACATTTTGGAACGAATTTGATTAATATCGGTTTTTGGATTCAGAATGTTAACTCCATTTACAAGAATTTCCCCGGAAGTTGGCTTCTCAAGGAGATTCAGGCAGCGCAGGAATGTGCTCTTGCCGGAGCCGGAGGGACCGATTATAACAACATTCTCTCCCTTGGAGAAATGCTCAGTGATACCTTTCAGTACATCGATATGGTCGAAGCTTTTGTAGAGATTGTTAACGCTTATCACTCAACCTCAGCCTCCTTTCGAACTTAGAGAAGAGCTTTGAAAGAGAGTATGTGATAACGAAGTAGACAAGAGCTACTGTTACAAGAGGGAAAAAGGCGGAAAAGGTACGGCTTCTTATAATATCGCCCACCTTTGTCAGATCTTCAATGGCAATGTAGCCAACGATAGCGGTTTCTTTGATAAGAACGATAAATTCGCTGGCGTATGTGGGCAGACAATTCTTTATAGCCTGGGGAAGGACAATATACATCATTGTTTGCGTACCGTTCAGACCGAGAGAACGTCCTGCCTCCGTCTGTCCACTGTCTACGGACAGAATACCGGCTCTGATAATTTCCGCAACATAGGCGCCGCTATTCATGGAGAAGGCGATAACTGCGATAATAACGGTGTTAAGGTTGACAGAGGCAAAAACGCCGAAGTTGATGATAAGAAGCTGAGTAATAAGGGGAGTACCGCGGAATACATTTATGTACCACGTGGCAATTTTCGAGAGAATCTTAATGTTTGATATCCTCATGATACAGAGCGCGAAGCCCAGAACTGTGCCGATCAAAATAGATAAAATTGAAATCTCAATCGTTATACCGAGACCTTTGAGAATCATAAGCCAGCGGTCTTCCACTATAAGATTGCGATAAAACTCAGTTGAGAAGTTCTCAATAAGTCCTAAAAACCAGTTTACCATTGTACACATCCTTTCCGGAAGAATAAAATAAGCGGAACGCAGTTGATTTTGTCATAGCTTCGTTCCGCTTATGATTTATGTGATTAACTTATGATTCACTTGACGCTTGTCTTTCTTACTATGATTACCTGTGAAGCGGAGAAATAGGGCTCAGAGAAATCAACACTCTGAAGGCGTTCTTCTGTAACGGACATACCGGCGGCGATGAAGTCGATCTTGCCGGAGGCGAGAGCTGTTATAAGGCTGTCGAAGGCCATATCAACGATTTTTAGGTCACAGCCATAGTTCTCTGCGAATCTGCGGGACATCTCAACGTCGAAACCAACGATCTCGCTGCCTTCTCTGTATTCAAAGGGCTCGAACTCAGCGTTTGTTCCCATAAGGATTTCCTTGCCAAAAGAGGAAGCTTTGAACTCGGGAAGTGAGCCAGACTTTTCCATAAAGTAATTATAGAGCGCGTCGTATGTGCCGTCCTTTTTCATCTCGGCAATTGTGTCGTTGATGGAATTGAGGAGCTCGGTTTCACCCTTGCGAACGGCGATAGCGTATTCTTCCTCAGAGAGATTTTCATCCAAAATTGTCAGCTCGGACATCTGATCAACAATTTTCTGAGCAGGCCAGGCGTCGAGAACCACAGCGTCAAGTTTGCCGTTTTTGAGCTCAATTGCGCCGTCAACAGCTTTCTTATATCTTGAGATTACAGCGCCTTCAACCTCTTCGGAAACAAGGAGGTCACCGGTAGTGCCTTCCTGCACGCCTATTTTGGCGTTCTTAAGATCAGCGGAGGAGGAGATAAAGTAGGTTTCCTTTTTAGAGCAGCCGGCAAACACCATGACAAGCATGATCGCGACAAGTGCCAGAGAGATAATACGTGTTTTTTTCATGATTTTGTTACTCCGTTTATATTATAATGTTCGAATCGGTTATATACCGAATCTATTTTATTATTATACACCAGAATTTACAAAAATGCAATATTTTTCTTAAAATATCCGGCTTAAATCCTGTAGGAAATTATGGAAAGGAAGAAGTGTTTTTTGTCGGATATTCTCATAGAAAGTAAAAAACAGGATATCCTTAATATGTTGGTTTGTCAATGATATGTTACACCGAGGCGCAAGAAATTAAAGAGAGTGATTTTAGGAGAATTCCAGTTAAGAGGCCGCATAGGGAAGTTGTTATATTTACGGAGATGAACAGCAA
>JAAZBA010000394.1 GCA_012514045.1 Clostridiales bacterium
CTACTGCGACTTTTCGAGAGTTCCCGCCTCCAACATACTAACCCTTGCGAAAATCTCTGTGGTTATCGATGAATACATAGAAACATACCATCTTGACGCTCTGGCGCTCCGCTGCTGGAACGAATTTGAAACCTACATGAGAGTATGTCCCTGCGTGCTGCTCTCAGAGCTTAACGACCGTGGTATTGTAGCATCCTGTGAGATCGACGTGTGTTCCGCTGTCACCATGAGAGCCATGAATCTGGCTACGGAAAAAGCTACAACAGTGCTTGACTGGAACAACAACTATGGTGAAGACGAGAACAAGGTTATTCTCTTCCATTGCGGACCAGTGGCTCAGAGCCTTATGGCAGATGTTGGCATTGTAACGGAACACAAGATGTTCGCAAAAACCGATCCCGGCTCCGGTTGGGGCACAAACGAAGGCAGAATAAAACCTATGCCCATCACATTCTCCAACTGCCAGACAAAGGACGGAAAAATTATTGTCTACGCCTCCGAGGGTAAGATTACCGATGATGTAATTGAGGAAGGCTTCTTCGGCTGCGGCGGCGTGGCGGAGATACCTAATCTGCAGGACAAGCTCCTCATGCTTGCCCGCGGCGGCTTCAAGCATCATACCTCCGTAGCTGAAGGTCACGTAAAAAGCATCCTCAAGGAAGCATTCACCGTATACCTGGGCTACGACTGGGTTGAAATAGACTGAGATTATGATCAGCTTAGGTGTTGATATAGGCGGCACCGGCTGTAAATGTGTCGCCTTCCGGGATGAAGGAACCCAGCTCACATATTCCTACAGCGAGTATCCCATAGCTTCAGGCGGCGTAAACCTATCCCCCAATATTCTTCAGGAGTCGGTTTTCAGCGTAATTGCCTCATGCGCCGCAAAGCTAGGGGACTTGTCCAGTGACATCGCAGCCCTCACTGTTTCTTCCTTCGGGGAATCCTTTGTGGCTCTAAACCGGGAAGGAAACCCTCTGGGAGATATAATGCTCTACTTCGGCAACGCCGAAAGCGAAGAGTTTTTCCGCCTTGTGGAGAAAGTTGGTGAGGAACAATTCATGCGCATAGCAAGGATTATGCCCGACGCCTCCTATTCTCTTGCCAAGATGCTATATATAAGAGACCGGAGCTGTGAGCCTGTGTGGAAATACCTGTTTATCGCCGGCTTTATCACCTTTCGCCTCTGTGGCAGAGCTCTGTCCGATGTGTCTCTTGCCTGTCGGAGTCTAATCTACGATGTGAATAATCTATGCTGGTCCGAGGAGCTTTGCCGTGAATGCGAAATTGACCTCGACACACTGCCTGAGGTTGTACCCACAGGAGAAATCGCGGGAAATGTGCTTCCCCATATTGCCCATCAGCTCGGGCTCCCTGTGGATACGAAAATCGTCGTAGGCGCCCATGACCAGATAGTCAACGCTCTCGGCGCGGGGGTATCTGAGGCAGGAGAGGCGGTGGACTCCTCCGGAACCAGTGAATGTATTACTCCCCTGTTTCCGGATCTTCCCGAAAGCCTTAACTTTCAAAAATGCAATTTTGCCTGTGTTCCCTATCTTGACACGGGAGGATATGTGACCTATGCCTACAACATATCCGCCGGCTCAGTGGTGCGCTGGTGCCGGGACGCTCTGGCTATCCATCTGAAGACGGAAGCAGCGCAACAGAACATAAGCGTGTATGACATACTCAATGAAAGCTGTCCTTCGGATCCTACGGAGCTTATTGTTCTGCCCTTCCTCCAGGGCATGGGAGGTACTCCTGATGTGGACGCAGGCGCTACCGGGCTTATTGCCGGTCTTACAACCCAGACAAGGCTTCCCGACATCTATCGCGCTATCCTTGAGGGTATAACCTTTGAGATGAAGTACAATCAGGAGAAGCTTTTGGACAACGGCGTAATACTTCGCCGGCTCTACGCCTGCGGCGGAGGCGCCGCATCAAAGGTTTGGCTTCAGATAAAAGCCGACATGCTTGACTGTGAGATTATTCCTGTCAAGGCAGCAGAAACAGGCGCCATGGGAAGCGCAATCTTAGGGTTCAGCGCTGTTACGGGCAGAAGCGTTTTTGATATCGCGAAGGATTTCATATCCTACGGTAAGCCTGTAAAACCGAACATTATCCACAGGGAGATTTACGCATCACGCTATGAAACATATAAAGCTATGAGAAAAATCTATACCTCTCACCGCAAATCCCTTTAACAGAACAACAGGGCTTTGATTTAGACTAAGAATCAAAGCCCTGTTCTTATTACTCTTTTTCTATGGGAAGCTCAAACCAGAAGGTGCTGCCCGCGTTTTGATCGGTTTCCACTCCATAACGGGCGTTATGAAGAATGAGGATATTCTTCGCTATGGAGAGTCCCAATCCGGTGCCGTTGATCTTTGCTCTCTTTGTTGTATCCACCTTGTAGAACCTGTCCCAGATATACCTTATTTTATCGGGAGGGATGCCAGGTCCATGGTCCGTCACTTCGACTCTGACGCAGTCATCGATTCTGCGCTGGAATATTTCGACCCGCCTGTCGTCCGGCGAGTAGTTGACTGCGTTGCCTATAAGATTGTACACCACCTGAGAGAGCTTAAGCTTGTCGGCGTACACATGTATATCTTCAGCGCAGGAAAATGTTATGCTGTAACCGTCCTGCTCGGTAAGCTTTGAATATCTCGTGGTTATGTCGCTGAGAAGTTCCGTCAGGCTCATGTGCTCCGGAGACAGGATCTGGGTGCCCGCCTGATAGCTTGACAGATCCAGGATATCCCCTACGAGAGCAGTAAGCCTGTTCGCCTCGTCGATTATTATCTGCAGGTTTTCAGGGGTGCTCTCTCCGGGCAGATCACGCATCATCTCTGCATATCCGGCAATCATGGTGATAGGAGTGCGCAGTTCATGGGAAATATTCGAGATAATCTCCCTTCTTAGTCCCTCTGTTTTTGAAAGCTCTTTAGCGGCGAAATTCAAAGTTTCCGCAAGCTCCGCCACCTCACGATACTTACCCTGCTCGAAACTGATGTCAAAATTGCCTTCCGCAAGCTGCTTCGCCGATTCGTTTGTTTTGACTATTGGCTTCGATATACGGCGGGAGATTATAATCGCAAGGATAAGCGACAGTATAATTGTGATTGCAGTAATGCATATAAGCTGAACCTTCAATGTATCCACCGTAGAGCTCACGGGGGTAACACGGGATGAAAGCAGAATCATCCTGTCGGAGCCGCCAGGCATAGTTACCACCTTAGCGTAAAGCAGATTCTCTGTTTTAACAGAGGTCGAAGTGATGGTGGAATGGAGGCGTGTTCTGGATGGATTAAGCTTCAGCTGGATGCTCTCGTTGATAACCGTGTCGGCAAGAACCCCACCGGTCTGTTTAGCACGACGATATATAGCGTTAATACTTCCTGCTGAAAGGGAATGTACATATGATTCCGCATTGTAAGCTGTTGATATAACCTCGTTTTCAGTCTGAGAGAATATTCTTACGTCAATGCTTCGATTGAGAGCATAGTGGTCGAGAAGCTTCACAAGATTGTCGCTATTCAGGTTTTTCTCTATCGTTTCACACGCCGCGCGGATGTCGTAATTTTTCATCACCCGGTAGAAGGGCTCGAGGAGCATAACCTGAAACACCCATAGAATAACCAGCATGATTATCGTCAAAGCAATAAGCGCAGAGAAAATATATCTTCCAAGGGAACGCTTACGGCGTATTTTTTTACTTCTCTTCAAAGCGATACCCCACGCCCCGCAGCGTTACTATATGAGAGGCGTAATCCCCGAGATTTTTCCTCAGGAGCTTTATGTGGGTGTCCAGCGTACGGTCGTCTCCGTAAAAGTCATAGCCCCACACCTCACATATTATCTTCTCACGTGTCAGCGCCACATCTTTGTTTCTTGCAAGGAATGACAGCAGATCAAATTCCTTCGGGGATAGGTCAATTCTCTTATCATCGATATGCACTATTCTCGCCGTAAGGTCAATTACCAGCCCTCCGAACTTAAGCTCCTCACGCTTTTCTCCTCCACCGCTTCCGGCTTCTGAGCGTCTTATTATGGCGTTTACCCTCAGCATCAGCTCTTTCGGAGAGAAAGGCTTTACCATATAATCGTCAATGCCGATTTCAAAGCCATGTATCTTGTCGTATTCCTCGCCCCTGGCAGACAGCATGATTATCGGAGTGTTGTTCATCTTACGTATTTCCCGGCTGGCTGAGAAGCCGTCAAGCTCCGGCATCATCACGTCCATTATTATGATATCGAAGTCTTTTTTTCTGCATATATCCACAGCGGTCATGCCGTCTCCCGCCTCAGTGACACGATGACCTTCAAACTGGGCATATTTTTTTATTAGATCACGGATTAGTTTCTCGTCGTCCACAACGAGAATTTCATAACTTCTGTCCATGTTCAATAATCCCGTCCTTTCGGATTATATTATATACAGCTAAAGTGAATTACAGATGAATTTATGGTGAAAAATTGTCTTATTCCTTGATTCTTCCGATATAATGGCCTGAAATACCGTCCTTTTTTGCGATTATTCCTCGTGTTGTGCGGTATGTCACCTTTAATGTATCCCCGGGGTAAACATCAAGAAGATAATCGGAATAATTATCACACTTGTCCTGCCCGTCGCTTTCAAAAAGGTATTTATTATAAACCTCCATCTCTCTTCCGGTCTCCAGATGCCTGATAAGGGAATATTCCTCTCCGGGATTCAATATTTTCACATCATTGTGGCCAAATCGAATGTGTAAGGTATCATGGTTCTCCTTCTGCCGGTCAAGAGCTATCACTGTCTCCATATTGTCGAAGGCGACATATGTAAAATCGCTGCTATAGCAGCTGGGGAAAACCAGCATGTTGAGCTGACCATCCCGATTCAGCTCACAGCCCCCGTCGATTGAGATGATACGTTTTTCCCTGTCATAGACGGGGTTGGCGGAGCCAATCTTATCATTATACAGCGGGGTAGGCCAATGCCCCACAATACAAGGTTTCGTGAGTGTTATTCCCTGCCCCATGTACCTGTCGTTCTTCATGCAGCAGAATGCGTCAAGCTCCCGATAATCCTCATGGGCTATGCCGCCATGAGCCAAAACAAAGCTTTGAGTCTCGATTATTGTAGGCAGTGATCTGAGGAAATCAACCTCCCGTTTGTATGTCTCCGCAAAATGGCGACGAAGAGCTCCTATATTTGTGCTGTCAGAGACCTTAATACCCAGTTCCTGGCACATCTCATGCACAATTCTTCTGGTACTCTTTTCTCTGATCAGTCTTCCCACTATTTCGTCAGGTACCGCGCCGGGATCTGAAATGAGAAGGTATATAAAATGGTCTACATTTCCCATAACAGTATAAACTGTGTTTTTTTCACTCAGTTCCATTATATATCTTATGACCTCAAGGCTGTTGCACCCTCTTTCAGTCAAATCACCGTTTATAATCAGTATATCGTTGGCATTATAGCCGGCCGCGCAGAGAGC
>JAAZBA010000236.1 GCA_012514045.1 Clostridiales bacterium
ACAATCAATGCGATATGATTCCATCCAGGCGTCCAGGTCATCTTTCAGAAAGTAGTATCCCTTGCCAGGTGGGGTATAGAAGGGCAACGCCCTCTGCTTTACGGCTTCTCGGAGCGTATATTTGCTGATCGCAAGATATTTACCGGCTTCCTCCGTCGTCAAATAAGTCTTGAGCATGTAGACCTTGTCCTCCAGATCCCGCATATGGGATAGCAGCTCGTCAAGGGAGTGGAACCGTTTGAGGTATTCCTCAAGGTCCTCGAACTTGACAAGCAGATCCTCTATCTCCTCCTTTTGCCGCAGGATATCCGGAATGACGCTGGCCCGTTCAATGAGACACAAAATCTCTTTTGCACTGAATTCCATAATCAATTACCTTTAAGTGTTACGATAAGAAAGCCCTCCGGAGGCTTATGCTTTCGGAGGGCAAATGTATATCGTACTAATTGACTATCAAACGTTTACGATTGACAGCGGACTCTCTGTCAAGTCCGCTATCAAGTTTGACCCTATGATGGGCTGAATGTCGCGGACTTAATTAGGACCACCCACCTTTCGACTCTAGATGTAATAGGATTATCAGAAGATTCGAAATGTCGGAGGGCAGAGGAAATATCCGTCTGAGTTAGTGACCTGGTCCCAGTAGATCTCATCACCAGTTTGTTGTCGGCGAGAATCGTCTGGTATTTGTTTGAGATGATGCCGTGATAATTTAGTCGGCTGAAGAAATAGGAGAGAACCTCGTTGCTGTTGGCTATCAGAGGTTCTCCGTTGGTCTGGCAACACTTGTTGAACAAACAATTCATGTCTATCTGGGATACATCCCTCTTGAAAAGCGGGATGTCGTTTGCCGCCTCCGTAATAACCCTGAGTGTGCCTTCGGAAAGATAGCATTCCAGATTAAGGAGCCTCGGCTTTGTCCTTGGATTATCCAGCATGAACTCCTTCATGCAGGAAAGGAATTCCTCAGGATCCATAGATGTGTTGCAGTATTTCCGGACAAGATCGTCCCTGGTTGAAAGAAGAGAGCCGATGCGACCCAGATTGACCTTATGGTCGTTCCGGCTGTCAGCATCGGCTGCATCGTGGAATGTGTGTGAATTAATGAAGTCTTCACGGAATCGGTCGTATGTAAAGCCATGCTCAACTACGGCCTTCTTGAACATCTTCAGAGCTTCCTTCCAAAGAAAAAGCAAGCCCTCATCGCCAACGCAGGCGTCTCTTTTATCATGAGAATTTGTACTACACAAAAAGAGAGATGAAAAAGTCTTTGTTTTCCATTTCTGTTTTAATAATTAATTGTTTTATAGGCTATACAATAGTTTAACCTAAAGTATTGCCGTAGTACGATATACTCTATTTTTTCCTTGCCCTAGCGATGATTCCGTCTATCACCGGAACGAAATCCCATTGGTCCTTATTCCGGTAGACGTAGCTGCTCCTCGACTTGAGTGAGCTGTGGTTGATCTGCTTGCCGTTGCATGTGAAACAGTCGCAGAGCCTAAGGAGAATGTCCGGGTTCAGAGCCCCGAACGCCTCCTTGGCGAAGTAGATGAGAGAGTTGTATCCCCGGTCAATCCAGTTGATCGGCGTGAATGGAGCCTGTCCCATACCGAGGATGGACAGGAAACTCTCCAGCGAAGTGTGATGGCCAAGATAACCCTTGCGCATCAGGCCGGTGAACAGTTTCTTGGCCTGATCCTCGCTGAAATCGTTTCTAAGCGTCTTGCCCTCGTTTTCGGGGATGATCTTCTCCCACAGGGGAACTTCCGGATAGAGGCGGACGATCTGGTTGATAGTGGCGCCCTTCGTGAGCGGGACCATGCACCTGTTGATCTCCTCGCCCCATTGTTCGACGAAATGGCACCATTTGTCCCTGAAGCTGAACTTCATGATGGTGTTGATGGCGATGGCTATCACCTTCAGTTGGTAACGCTCGACACCTGGAGCGGGCTGGTAGTCCTTTTTGAGCAGCCCCGCGTTTACGGCCCTGTCAAACAGTTCCTTGGCCTGGGGATTCGCGAAGAAGGGGACAAGGTTGACGAATTCATCCGTACCCTTGTGGAAGGCTTCATTCCCGTAGGCAATGAGTTCGTCCGTCACTTCGGCCACTTCCTTGACCTTCGCCGGCAGCGTTCCGGTCCTGCGACGGGAAAGATACTCCCAGATCGACGTCGTGTCTGCGAGGTGCATCAGTTCCTCGAACAGTATCGGGTCCTGATCCTCCTTGATGTAGTCAATGATTGAGCGCGACAGCATCCTGTAGTTGATCTCCTCATCGATGGCGTCTCTGATGAGGCTGTCCTTGCCAAGCTTCACCGCAGAGGCGAGGAGCTTGGAAGACCTGTTGATGACCGCAATCCCGAATGCTGCATCCTGTCTTGTGATTCCCATAATCGCGTCCTCCTGAAGGTTAGATATTGCTGAAGATGTCTGAGATCTTGTCCACGGCCTCCTGCTTTCTGGAATCGACCAGATGTGCGTAGATCTGCGTCGTGGCAATCTCCCGATGCCCGAGAAGCTTCGACACGGTGTAGATGTCGGTTCCCGAGTTCAGGAGCATCACGGCAAAGGTGTGGCGGCTGCAATGGAAAGTGAAATCCTTTGTAATACCGGCAGCCAAGGCCCACCTGCGTAGCTCCAGGGAGGTCTCAGAGCTATACTTGAACATGGGGAAGACCAGTTCGTCCGGTCCCTTTGAGCCCTGCTTGCCGAGATACTGCTCTGCGGCCTTGGGGATATCGAGGTATTCCTGCCCGCCGGTCTTCTTCTGCTTGAAGACAAGCCGGGTGTAGTCACCGAACTTCTGGACTTCGCCCCAGGTGAGCTTCTCAATGTCGCTTTTCCGGAGACCGGTGAAGCATCCGAACAGGAATGCCCTCTTCAGATGGGGATAGCGGCATTCGGTTTCGGCCATTTTCTTAACTTCCTCTATAGTAAGGTACTGCCGTTCAGCCTCGTCACTCTTGAACCCCTTCACAGGATCCGCCGGATTGGAAGCGATAAGCCCTTCCTTGTAGGCTTGGTTAAGACAAGCCCTGAGCTTGTTGAAGTAAGAGCACTTAGAGTTCTGGGAGAGCCCGTTGAATCCTTCCCTCGGCCTGAGGGCCATCTTTGTGGTGTCCTTCTCGACAGTCTCAAGATAGCTCTTGAACCCCTGGACCCATCGGGGAGTGATATCAGCGAAGGTCGTCTTCTCATTACAATAGACCCGCAGGTACTTGTAGCAGCTCTTCCAGTTGCCGTAATTGCCGTCGCTTTGCTTGCGGTCTTCCATCATATTCCTATAATAGGCGAGGAAAGGCGTCTTCTCACCTTCATTTGTCCTGGCAGGAGTCTCGGAAAGGAGTTCCTTCTCCTTCGCCAGGCGGATCGACTCCGCCTTGGCCATGGTAATACGGTTCTTTTCCTTGACTTCCGGACCCCTCCCGGTGATGAGGGAAAGCCCGATGCTCTCACGCACGCGCTCGTCAAATTGTACATAGTCAAGGTACAGTGTCGCCTTGCCGTTGGAAGTGGTCCTCGAACGCAACTTTACGAGGTCGGTTTTAGTTGCTACTTTACTAGTACTCATGGCCTTAAGTTTAAAAAACATCATTATTAATGTGCCGTCGGAAATCCTTACTTTCCAATTGCGACACGTGACAAATCCATCGCAAATATAATAGCTTCTGGTTGAAAAACAAAATAATTCAGACTATTTTTGAGGAAATATAATTGATTGATAAACTTGTTTAATATCAACAAGTTAAGCAATCAAATTGAAAATGAATATTGTTTCATTTTAGGCGGTTTCAAAACTATGCATTATTCGTGTGAATTTTCCAAAAACATTTCATAATTCAGCGGTTTTGGTAACTTTTTCAGAAAAGTGTGACAATAATCTGTCACAGAAGGTTATTTTGTGACAAACTCTGTGACAAAATTGGCCTAAACGACCGTAAATCAAACTAAACCCCCAAAAAGCGAAACTAGCCGAAATGTCTCTTTTCAGAGCTCATTTTCAGCTAGTTTTGTCACACAAATTTGAGTTTCAGTTGAGTTATAACTAATTGATTATCAGACACTTACTTGCCGATACAGAATCGTCCGAATATCTCACCCAGAATATCATCCG
>JAAZBA010000329.1 GCA_012514045.1 Clostridiales bacterium
GTTGTGCTCCGAGAATGTCAGAATCAATGAATCATCGTAAAAAATATAGACATTATCGTATGAATAATTTAGCATTGACTGATATCTGTCCGAAAGCTCACTACCAGAAATCAATACACCCAAGGTAGCGATTATATTACCCGATAAATTTCCCTCTGCAAATACGGGCATGGCAAATATGCAGTTTTGTTTGGAGTAAGATTTATACGGGATTACCGTAAAACCAGAAACCGTGGACAGCTTTTCATATAGGTTTTCGCTTTCATCATCAATATTATAGTACTTAGCAAATACTTCGAATGTATTTTTTGCTCCATTTTCGGCTTTATATACATCACGTTCGCCACGGTACATGAGAAAATATTCATCCGAAAAACTGTTAGTTCTTGAAAGGCTCACAATATTCTCCAAGAGCTCAACCTCGTGATATTTATGCGCTTTAACATATGACGGTTTGTAAACATTCTGTTTGCTTATAGAATATGCCGTTTTTGCGACAGTTTCATGCTGTAATTCAAGATCGGTGGATATTGTTAGGAGACCGTTGATTATTGCATCCATCTGTACATTGTCAACGCTCGTTCTTCCCACATTGAGGAGTATCACGCATATCAAAACCGCGATTATTACAATAATCGCCGGCATCAGTAATACTCTAATTTTATACCTGAACATTGAATCACTCCTCAATGGCTTTGGTGGGGATAAAACACATATCCAACTAAATACGTACAACAACACCCCGGAGAGACTTATAAGCGGAAGTCTCTCCGGGAGCCGTTATCTAAGTATCATTATTTTAGCAAACTAAGAGTTCAAAATCAACCCATACCCATATTTTTAAGGTATTCTTCGTATGTTTCTGTATAATTCTCGTATGCCTCTGCGTAGTAGCCTACCAGCTCCTCAACACCGAGATCCTCGAGTTCCTGCTGGAATGTAGGAATCTCGCTGAGCGGACGTGTGCCTGTGATAAATTTGGCTTCCTCTGTTGCTGTATAGGTACCTATAAGTGCACTGATATCACTGATGCGAACGCTCGTTTCTTCATCGAAGTAGAACGCACCAGTGGGAAGCGAAGGCGTCGCGTATTTCCCAACGTTTTTGATAGATGTGTAACGGTAGTGGTCGTCACCGTTTGTAAGATCATATGGGACTTTTACCCATTCGCCTGTCTGAAGGTACCAGCAAATTGCAAATGTTGTATAACCTTCAGCTACACGGTAGTTACCTTCAATACCCACGGATGGGTTGGCACCGAGGGACGTTGTCATGTTCGGATATGCTTCGTTCCAAGCAACCTTACCGTCAAGATCACCGTAGTGAAGCTGATAATTGTCATCCATCACCCAGCCTTTTTCGAACATACCGTATGTTGCATCATCGGATTCCTTCGGACCATATGTTACGTACGCGGCGAATTCATATGTAAATGTGTAGTCGGAAAGTCTCATAATTTCTGCGGCATATTCTGTCTCAGCATTTACTACCCAGTTGCCGAGCATTGTTGTGAAGCCTACACCATACTGCTGTGTTTTATTTTGCGCAGATGTAAGAGGTGTGATAGCTTCGAACTTATCCCAACCTTGCTGCATAAGCACATACGGAGGAGCACCAACTAAGAGAGATGTTTCGCCCCCTTCCACAAGAGGCTTAAGAGCTGCGGAGTCAAGCGTGTAGTAGTCGGGATGAAGGATACCGTCTGTGTAGAATTGGTTCATCATCTCCAGATATGCTGCATAGTTTTCTTCTGCAGCGCTGTATACAACTTCGCCATCGAGCAGGTCAAGACCTTTGTTTCCAGCTACAAAACCGTAAGCATTGAGTAAAAACCTCTCTGTGATACCTCCCCAGTGCTTAGCGGAGCCACCGATAGGCATATTAGCTGCGCCTACGCCGTATGGATCGTCTGCCTGGAACTGATAGAGAGCCGCAATTGCTTCGTCTATTGTTTTCGGCACTTCAAGACCCATTTTTGCAAGAGCTTCATAGTTCCAGTAGGACATGGACATATAAGCCGGGTTAGCGGCGGAGCTTATACGGGGAAGTGTGTAAATTGTGCCGGACGGCGTTGTCATAGCTACGAGCACATCGGGACGTTCTTTACATGCTGCCATAAAGTTCGGCATGAGTGTTTCGTTGATATACGGCGTCATATCAAGAAGCATACCCTGTATATCTCCATAGTTTACTACATCCGCGTTTGAGAATCCGAAGTAGTGCATAAGGTCGGGAAGGTCACCACTTGCGAGCATGAGGTTCTTCTGCTCAGAGATAGCATCCTGATGGATTGGATTGAGGTTGATTTTGATGCCGGACATTTCTTCGAAATGTTTGTATGTCCACCAATCTTCGTATGCTTTAGAGTAACGTGTACCAACATCGATCTCAACATTTCTGCCTTCTTCTACTACAGGCCACATGCTGTCCAAGTTGATGCCGGGATAGGGACTCTCTTCCTTAACTTCTTCTTTCTTTTCCTCTGTCTTTGTTTCCTCTTTCTTGGGTTCTTCTTTTTTAGTTTCTTCTTTCTTTGTCTCTTCTTTCTTTGTTTCTTCCTTCTTTTCCGTCGACGCGGAGCTGGAGGTTGCGGAGCTGTCAGGGTCCTCAGCCTTTTCGTCAGATGCACAGCCGGCCATTATGCCCAGCATCATAACGAGTGCCATAAGAAGCGCCAAAAGTTTTTTTGCCATTTCTGTGTCTTCCTTTCATTTATTTTTTATATAAACTATTACATAAATTTAAGTCTACACGCGCTTACGCAGCAGCTTTGCTGCGCATGCGTATATGTTATCCGCATATTATATAACAGTCTATTACAAAAGGTGTGTTTCTGCGACAATAGCAAATCTGCTTTAAAAAGCAATTTGGTTAGATTGGGTTGCTGTTTAATTATTTTCTCTATCATAAAACTACAAATTATCGAATAAGAACGAACTATATCATCCCTTAAGCGAGCCTATCATAACACCCTTTACGAAATATTTCTGCACAAAGGGATATGCGACAAGCAACGGAGCTGATGCTATAAAAATAAGGGAATATTTCATGGTTTCCGCCATTTGTGCTTTACGCAGTGCATCCATCATCTGGTCACCTGAGATACTTCCGGAGGTTATTTCCTTTATCATGTCTTCGTTTAGGATGAGTATACGTCTCAGTACAAGCTGAAGCGGCGCCAGTTCTTCTTTTGTAGTATAAACAAGCGCGCTGAAGTAGGAGTTCCAGCGTGATACAGCGTAGAACAGCGTCATTACTGCGATGATTGACTTTGAAAGAGGCAGCGCTATCTGGAAAAACATCCGAAAGTTAGACGCACCGTCTATCCTTGCGCTCTCATAGATCTCCTCCGGTATAGAGGTCTGGAAGAATATCCTTGTTACGATCATATTGTACACACTGAGACCTCCAGAGATTATAAGCACCCATGGTGTATTGACAAGACTAAGGTTTTTAAACAGCAAATATGTAGGCACAAGTCCGCCGCCAAAGTACATGGTAAACAGAAATATCCACGACAGCGCATTTCTGCCTACAAGCGTCTTTTTACTGAGCACATATGCAGCAGGTATTGTCAGAAATATATTAAATGCCGTGCCTAATACGGTGTAGAATATGGTATTTCTGTAGCCTATCCAGATCATGTCGCTTTTAAACACATTCTGGTATGCTTCAAGTGTTGGATCTACCGGCAGGATCCATACTTTGCCTCCGCCCACGGCAAGCGGGTCGGAAAAGGATACAATAATAGTGAACCACAGGGGATAAAGCATTACCACGAGCACCAACAGCATAAATATGATATTGAATATATCAAACACTTTATCCTGTACGCTTTTCATTTTCATCATAATCCTCGTCCCCCTTTACCAAAGACTAACGTCCGAAACACGCCTTGCAATTGTGTTTACCGTCAGTATGAACAGTACATTAATAATAGTATTGAACAAACTTATGGCCGACGAATAGCTAAATTGTCCGCCGACGAGACCTATTTCATAGACGTATGTGGAAATTACCTGTGAAGCGTCACTGTTCAGGTTATTTTGCAGCAGGTAGACCTTCTCAAATCCAACGGAAAGCACGCTGCCGCAGCTGAGGATGAGCATTATAATGATTGTCGGCAGAATCGCAGGTATATTTACGTGGCGGATTACTTGGAATCTGGATGCGCCGTCGATACGTGCAGCCTCCACAAGTTCAGGTGATACGTTCGAAAGCACCGCAAGGTAGATGATTGTACCCCAGCCTACTCCTTGCCATACGCCAGACCATACATAGATATCATTGAAGTATTCCGGCTTTGCCAAGAAGTCTATTCTTGTTCCGCCTAATATCTCTATTACATTGTTGATAATACCCGTGCCGCGGTTGAAAAAAAGTTTGATCATACCGCATAGCACAACGGTAGAAATAAAGTGCGGAGCGTATGTGATCATCTGTACTGTCTTTTTAAATTTCGCATTATCAAGCTCATTTATAAGCAGTGATAGGATTACAGCACATGGGAATGTAGCAAGGGAATAGAGACTTATGGAAAGTGTATTTTTAATGATCTTCCAAAACGCAGGATATGACAGAAAACGTGCAAAGTGCTTGAATCCAACCCATTCACTTCCCCAGATACCATCCTTTGCGCGGTAATCCTTGAATGCGATCTGTATACCGTACATAGGAGCATAAGCGAATATAATGAGATATACAAGTGCCGGCAGTATCAAGACGTAAAGCTGCCAGTCCGACAGCGCACGTTTGAGCGTTTTCTTGAAGTTTGTATTTGATCCTATTTTTCTTCTGGCAACCGTATTGCCTTTATTCATAAAGACCTCAACACCTTTCAGTTTCAATGTTTTATGCTTATATCATTATTTTATCAATATTTGAGCTTAATGTAAACAACGCAAACAGGAAACCGACACTGCAAAAGGGAATTTATATGCAAAACTACATGCATATTCGCAAATACTGTTAATATTTTCTGAATCTGTAGTCAGTTTTTTGATAGATATTTGAATTGAAAAAATAATTGTAAAAAATGAGTTTCTAATTCCATTCCCCTCTAGACCTTGCAATCTCTCGTTCATGAATGAGAAGCTTTTCGACGAATTCGTTGAGCATGTTATTAGTCAGCAATTTAAAATTTCGATACCTGTCAATCAAAGCAATATTATCGACAGATTCATCCGACATGAGGATGAGGATATCGTAATCTATATTCCTCCGTATCATCTTTTCTGAATATTCATCAAGAGAATTCCTAGTCTTATCTGATTGATATGATGGGTATTTATTTAATTCAGTAGTATTTATTTCTTCGCTTGTCAATATCTATCCATAGCTAAGGCTTTTTGGTACCACCGGCATTGCGGAGGTTTTCGTTATACAACAAATATTGCTCAAAATAATTCTAGTATCTTGAACACTTCTGCATTTATTTCGTTTGTATTCTGATAACATTGCTTATTGACGGCATGCCCTTGATTTGTAAGGATTATTCTATTTCCCTTACGGTTGCTCGCATTCACATAAAAAAAGAGAGTAACGATCGTTGCTCTCTTTTTTATTATTCTTCGAGACAAATTCCGCTTGTTGGCAGCAGATTATGCGCACTATACATACAAGGTATAACCTCAAAAAATCTATTGACAAATCAGCTATTCGCTAAAACGTTCAGAATGTTCGATATTATGACCGATTTGCGTTTTTTCTCCTGTTTTTTCGGGAATTAGTTGACAAATTCCGCCATTAAAGCTATAATGAAGCCACGTTCAATGTTTCTTATTTTACGAAAGGGGAATAATTATTATGGGCGAAAGAATTATAAAAATCGGTATTTTCGGCTGCGGGCGTGGCGCATCCTTTGCGGGAGCGTCCAATCAGCACATCGGTGTTGAGGTTGTGGCGCTTTGTGATAAGAACGTGGAGAAGATGAACAAGCTCAACGAGCGGCTCAACGTTGCCACCTACACGGATTTCGATGCCTTTATAAAACATGACGGCATGGACGCGGTCGTGCTTACAAACTATTTCCACGAGCACGCTCCTTACGCCATCAAATCTCTTCACGCGGGCAAGCATGTGCTTAGCGAGTGTGTCTGTAACGCTACTCTTAAGGAGGGTGTAGAGCTTTGTGAAGCCGTTGAGGAGACAGGACTAATATACATGCTGGCGGAGAACTATCCTTATACGAAATTCAACCAGGAATTCCGTAACCTCTATCAAAAAGGTGAAATCGGCGAGATTCTCTATGCCGAGGGCGAGTACAACCACTCCGCCACAAACGCTCCTCATGCGGGATATCCTCTCTATGACGGTCCCGACCACTGGAGGTTTTGGAACACTCCCACCTCTTATTGTACCCATGCCATTGCTCCCCTCGTATACGTTACGGGGCAGATGCCGGTGCAGGTAAACACTCAGGTTGCCCGGCTTACTAGCAACACAGGCATGCGTGACAACGGCTTTATCATGGTCATGAAAACCACGAATGGCTCTATATTCCGTACCATGGGCGGTTTCCCCGGCCATAGCAATCACTACCGTTTCCACGGCACAAAGGGCGCTATGGAGATGACAAGAGGTCCCGGCTACTTCGGTCCCGAGCAGGTAAGGGTATGGCATGAAGACCTGAACGTACCTGATGGCCTACCTCTTGAGCGCACATACGTTCCGAACTGGCCGGAATACGCCGAGCTTGCCTCAAGAGCCGGCCACGGTGGCGGTGATTTCTGGCTCAACTACCACTTTGCCACCGCGATTCGCACCAATACCCAGCCTTTCCTCAATGTATATCAGGGTGTAGGTATCTCCTCCGTGGGTATCTTTGGCTGGATGAGCGCGCTGGAGAACGGCAAAACCTTCAGAATTCCCGATTTCTCAGACAAGGCTGAGCGTGAACAGTATAGGCACGACAATTACTCTCCCTACCCCACCAAGGAGGACAGTACCTGGATTCGAAACACCATTCGTCCCGACGCTACGGTTGAAATGGCGCGTGAAGCAGTGCTTGAACGCTGGGAGCAGCTTAAGGTAAGATATGGAATAAAGGACTAAGACGATATATAAACACCGCCGCGGTTTTTGATATGTCCCCTTGTCAAGTAGACAGACGAAATAATAGAAGAACTGATTGCATTATGGCTTCAATCCACTCCTGCTGCGCAGCAGGAGTGGATTTTTTCACGCAACTTCGGTTACATCCGTTAGCCATTTCTCGTTCGGTGCAGCTGCCGTGAAATCTCGATTTAGTATGGTTTTCTGCCGTTACTTCCGGTGTAGACTTTATGTAATTGTATCTTGATTTCCTGCACACGGACTTCAAATCAAGTATATACATTAAACGATAGTATTGCTTTTTGTTGTAGTGTACATTCTTTTCGCGATTTATCGTTATTGTCATCTGTCTGTAACCGAGAATGACGTCTCGTTCTTCGTAGTACTCTTTTATCCATTCAACAAGCTGTTCATTGACCTTTTGCCGTTCACTCGGTTCCTGTTTTAACCATTTGTAATATCCGGAACGAGATATATGCAGCTTACAGTACAGACTCTTTATCGAATATTGGTCGACTTTGTTTAAATATTGGATTGCTATGTATTTATCTTCCAACCTGCAGCCGCTTAACGATCGCCTCTCTCAACTCCCTTAGCTTTTTTAACAGAGCTATCTCCATTTCCTGATCTTTTCTGGATACCCCAATTCTGTCATCACCCAGGTTATATGTGCGAGTTTTTCATATAGTTTGATTGCCATCAACTTTTCTTCTTCCGTATATCGTCTTCCCATTTCTTTGACCTTTCCGGTCCAACTTTTTGTCCGCATCCCCGGCTGAACACATCATCTGACAGCGTAACCATCGAATCCACTTTGACAATCTGAGTGACGGGTAACAATTATGCAGATTTCTCCTTCATTGGCTGATCTTGTTTCACTGAAACACTTCTGTCTGGGCACGAAACAGTTTGGCATACCCGCCATTTAGATTAATAAGTTTCTCATGACTTCCGCTCTCGGTGATCTAACCATTTTCCATATATAGAATCCTGTCACATATCACAGCAGAGGTTAATCGGTGCGACACAAACAAAATCGTTTTGTCCGCCAGTTGGTGGAGAATCATATCGTAGAATTGCTTTTCAAACACCACATCCATGGCGCTGGTTGGTTCGTCCATAATCAAAATGTCATGATCTTCATAAAGCACCCGGGACAAAGCTAAGCGCTGCAGCTGGCCACCTGAAAAAGATAAACCGTCATCCGTCAATTCCCTTGTTAAAGTATTTTTCATGCGTGGCAATAGCTCTTCTAATCCGACGCGAGCGGCCGACTGGCTTGCCTTTGTCTCGTTGGTTTGCAAATCCATAGATATATTTTTCTCCATGGTTGTGGCATAGATACCGAAATCCTGAAACAAGGTCGAAAAGGTCTGCCGATACTCATCGACAGATATGTTTTGGATAGGTACGCCATTGAAATAGATTCCGCCGCGTTGGCAATCGTAAAATCGGAGGAGCAACTTAATCAAGGTTGTCTTTCCCGATCCGTTTTGACCTACAATCGCAATCTTTTCCCCTTTCTGTATTGTTAAATCAATATTCTTGAGGGCAAAATCGCCGACCGGATAATAAAAGAGCACATTTTTCAGCTCCAATTTCTGGAAATTCAGATGTCCCGTCAGATTCTCCCGGTGAGTTTGCGATTCTATTTTATTCTTCTGGAACTCTATGCGGCGATACCGTTCTATCAACTCTCCGTTCTGGAAGAAAACACCGATTTCTTCCGTAACAGTCTCCAATTTGAGCTGTAATTGATTGCATCCATTCAAGATGGCGACAAATTGTGACGCCATCAGAGTTCTCAGTATCAATATACGATACACCAAGTAAAGCGGCACCAAAAAGTCAATACAGACCGACGAACATATAATGGTTTCCAAGGCTGACAAAAGGCCGACTTTTCTGCCTTTTTTTTGAATAATGGAATCCTTGTGTTCATTTGCTTTATGATACTGTTTTAACATACCGTCTCGTATACCTGTCGTGCGGATATCCTTCGCATATTCGGGCAAATACAGGATACGATGCAGCATA
>JAAZBA010000041.1 GCA_012514045.1 Clostridiales bacterium
CTGTTACGAAATAACCTGCGGAGCCATTTGCCAAGGCCAGAGAAATGACCTCGCAGTTTGTCGCGTACTCGTTGATTCTCATTCCGACTTCGCTGAACAGCTCATAGCCGAAGCTTATAAAAACGATGTTTCCAAGCCTTATGGCTGTCTGCATGTGGGGGATATACTCCTTATTTACATAGCCCTCGTCATAGGACGAAAGCACATTACGGGCATAGTTGTTGTACCGCCCCTTGATGTTTACTGTCTCGCCCTCGGTTTCGTCATAGAGTTTCTTAGCTTCCTCACGGCTGATTCTGTTCTGTAGCGGAATCCTGAGCTCGGTGCAGGCGCAGGAAAGCACAATATCGCTTACACCGACGATCTGCCTATAGATACGAACGGCATCGCTTGCCGCCAGACCTCCCAGCTCCTCAGTGTAGCTGATGTTGCCTGTTGTGCGGCCGTTTGTAAGCCTGGGACCTACATCGCCCTCCGGTCCTACAAAGAATCCTGTCAGACCTCCGGAAACATTCTCCACACTGTCGCACATGATACCGGACCAGTCTCTGGAAATCTCGTGGTTCATGCCGGCGGATGTGCCGTGGCAGCCGTAGAAAATCATATTGCCCACGGTGTTGCCCTCATCGGATTTGAAGGTGACAACCGTCATCTTGGGATTGAAGGGACCCCAGGGACGTTGTCCCAATCCCGCTTCGTTGTTAACGCCGAGCTGACGGCGGTTGATGCCAACCAGGCTGTTGCCGATAGCGAAGCCCATCTTCACGGGAACAAGGCTCTTAAAAGCGTCTGTGGCGGCTTTGTATATTCTGGGGATAAAAATGCTGTCGCAGTACTCCCGGTCTATATCGCCCCATCCTACGCCTCCTGATGTATTGGGACCGGAATGAGTGTGGGTGGCGCCAAGAATGATATTGCCGAAGGGGATACCTGTCTCGTCGCTTATTTTTTGACGAATCTCTTCATCAACAGCGATGGATACAGAGCAAACCGTTGCGCTTATCATCATCGCCTTAGTGTTGCCCTGGGAAAAAGCGAAAGCTGTGACGTTGAGATTGTCGTGAACGCTCTCGGAAAACACGTTGTCACGGTAGCCAAAAAGTCTTCCTCCCACCGGGGGAGTTATATCCTCGCGTGATACACCGCATAGCAGTTTTTCACACACAAAACTACCCTCCTTTACTAAGTTATACATTTATACCTCATATAGTATAGCACAATTACTCTGAATTGTAAACAGTAAAAGCGTGTATTAACGTGGTAAATGTTCACTTTATTTCATTCTGAGCTCTAACCAAAAAGTAAAATTCCGCCCGCCGGACTTCCTACAGCGGGCGGAATTTCAGGATATATGGAAATTATCCAATAATCTCAAGAAATGCCTCATATCTGGGCTGGAAATTGTTGTCGATTGCGTTCTGGAGACCCAGAGCATAGCACTCGTCAACGAAGGAATCCCACTCACTTATAGGCTTGTTGCCAAGCATGAAGGCCTGGAAGTTTTCGTTCATATAAATCCACAGATCGTCATAATTGTTCAGGTCATCAATCTGCTCGGGGGTGGGAGTAGCGAATACAATCTCACGGTAGCCGATGTCGTTGATGAATTTGTTAAGGGTATCCTGATTAAATTTAACATCCGCGGCAAGTCCGCAGGCATCCATGCCGAAGGCGGTATAGAACTCAAGAGCGATACATCCGACGCTGCTCTCAAAGAACTGAGGCAGGAAGGAACAACAGTTCCATCCCATCTTAGCCCAGAGCTCGGGCTCTTCTTCCATGGCTTTTTTGCCCTTCTCTGTGTAAACAAGCTGATAATCATAGTCCGTCAGTCCCTCGGGAACGTCTGTGGGCGTCTCATAATAGTCAC
>JAAZBA010000017.1 GCA_012514045.1 Clostridiales bacterium
CTTTATCCATGTCCTTCATGGTCATAGGGTCTCCGAGCTTTTGCTTTGACACATTCAGAAAGGCGTCGATTTTTTCTTCTGTGTCGATCCCTCTCGCGCACAGCACCGAGGAAAGAAGCAGCGATATTCCTCTTTTCTTCGATATATCCTTTACAGCATCTCTATCGGGCTGCGTCTTGAGAATCCATTTCTTTCTAATTGTCATTTCGGTCTGTTTTCCCGTTCCCCTCTAATACTATATCAATACTATCTAAGATTTTTCTTATCTTTTATTATACCAAATAAAGCGTCAAAGTTCAACAAAAATTTTCGCGTCCGAATATCGCATGGTGTAACCATTGTAAGCGATTGACAAACGGACATAAAAGAGGTAGAATTGATTATAACCTAATTCTGAAAGGAGCTGTTTGTTTGTGTCTATACTTAAAAGAGAAACATTCCTTATACGCCTTGGTACCGGTAAAGTGGAGGATATCAAGAGGCTGTTTTACGCTCTTCCTGTAGGAATCATTGATATCGGCATGAAGCGTGGCATTGACAATTTCTCAATCTGGCACGTCTCCGGTCTTGTCTTTGGCTACTATGAGGTAACAAGGGATTATGTGCTTTCGAAGATTGACAAAAAAGTCCTCGCCTCCTTTATCGAATCTATCGCGGTATACGGCGATATCCTCGGCGATCCCTTCAATAAGCCTATGCGCCTTATGTATTCCGACATAGGCATAGTGAGAACAAATAAGTCTCTCATTCGTCATCGTGTGTTCGCTACGAAGCTAAAAGAGGGCTGCAACGATGAATATAAGCGCCGCCATGATGAGCTTACTGCCTCAAAAGGTGGAGTTATAAGCGAAGGTCCGGAGAGCAATTTCACCATCTGGAACGCCGGACAATATATTTTCGGCTACTGTGAGCTTGTTCGTTCCTTCGACCATGAGATGACCGAAGAGGAAAAAGCTTCTACCATCGCCTGGGAAACGAGAGGTCTTGAGATTATGGACTGGATCACCGACGATGTGGACTGGATTACAGGCCAGAAGCACGATAAGATTGAACTTGTTTGCAAGCTCTAACTTATTTTAAATGTGATTTTAATTCGCAGATATACGCTTTGCCTGTCGCCGTTGTTTTTTGATGATTTGCGCCTCTGGCGCACCAATTGGGAAGGGGAATTATATGAGTATTTCGATTTTTGATATTATCGGACCTGTTGCGGTTGGTCCGTCCAGCTCTCATACCGCGGGCGCCGTTAAAATCGGCAACATAACGCGCTCTATCGTTGGGGGAAACGTAGATTCGGCGGAAATCACCTTCTATGGCTCCTTTGCCCATACCTACCTGGGTCACGGTACTGACAGGGCGCTTTTGGGAGGGCTTTTAGGGCTTGCCGTCGATGATGTGGAAATTCGAAACGCCCGTGAGCTTGCCCGCAAGGCGGGGCTTCGCTACACAATCGCCACCTCAGACGACCCCCGATTCCATCCCAATACCGTGAGAATTGTGGCTCGTAACGGAGTCAGAAGCGCCAATATACGCGCTTCCTCCGTGGGAGGCGGAGCTATATCCTTGGACTACATGAACGGCTATATCGTGGGCATTTCCTGCAATCTGCCGACACTGATCGTACCTCATCGGGATCTTCCCGGCACTATCGCCGCCATTTCCCATGAGCTTGCCTCCGATAATCTCAATATAGCTTACATGAAGCTGAGCCGCGCAAAGCGGGGAGGCAGCGTGGTTGTTGTATTTGAGATTGACTCCGCAGTGCCTGTGGACACAAGGGAGAGAATAAGAAATATCACGGGGATAGACGATATTATTTATATTTCCCCGCTTCACGGCAACAATATCTGATTATGGAGGTATAAATATGAGTTTTACAAGCCTTGCTACTCTTATGGAAGACGCTCTTGACACCGGTGTACCTATTTCCGAGCTGGTTATAACCATCGAATGCGAGGACTATGGAGTCACGCCTGAGTTCATTTATGAGAAGCTTCAAAGAACACTGTCTGTTATGCGCTCTTCCTGTTCCGAATATATTGAAAAGGAGTCCTTCTCCCTTTCCGGACTTACAGGAGGATATGCCGTTCGTATGGGGGAATACATTAAAAACTGCTCCCCTCTTGCGGGAGAAACAGTGGCAAAAGCCGCGATGTATGCTCTCTCCGCCTCAGAAGTAAATGCCTCCATGGGTGTTATAGCCGCAGCCCCCACCGCCGGCGCCTGCGGTATTCTTCCCGGTGTGCTTCTGGCTGTAGGGGAAAAGCTCGGAAGCACGGACGACGATCTTATCAGAGCTCTTCTCACCGGCACGGGAGTCGGCGCCGTTATAGCAACCCGTGCCACCATATCCGGAGCCGAGGGAGGCTGTCAAGCGGAATGCGGAACAGCGGCGGCTATGGCGGCTGCGGCAGCCTGTGAGCTTAAATGCGCTCCGGCGGACGTGTGCATCAATGCCGCGGCACTGGCGCTCAAAAACTCCCTGGGACTTGCCTGCGATCCGGTTTGCGGGCTTGTGGAGGTGCCCTGTGTTAAGCGTAACGCAATATTCACTTCTGTTGCTATCACTGCCGCGGACATGTCCTTAGCCGGCATCAAAAGCGTCATTCCCGCTGACGATGTGGTGGACGCCATGATGCTGATAGCAACCGAGATGCCCGCCTCCATAAGAGAGTCGGGACTAGGAGGCCTTGCCATCACTGAAACAGGCAGAAAACTAAAGCGCTGTTTTGAAGAGAAAAGCGAAAACTAACTGAATAAAGGATGGTTTAGTATCATGAAAAAATTTCTTATATCCGGCTTTGCCGATGAAATTTGCGACGATTTTGAATCCCAGCTTAAAACGGTCACATCCCTTGGCATGGAGTACATCTGTGTGAGAAGCGTCTCCATTGAGGGCAAACGTCAGTCTATCGCCGATACCACCTATGAAGAAGCAAAAAAATATCTTCTCCCCCTTCTGAAGCAGTACGGCGTTAAGGTTTCCTCCATCGGTTCTCCTATAGGCAAAATTTTCACCGGTGACGATGAGGCCTTCTGCCGACAGTGCGCTCAGCTTGACACGCTCTGCCGTATAGCAAACCTCTTTGGATCACGGTATATGCGTATATTCTCCTTCTACATTCCCAAGGACAAAAAACCGAAAGAATGCAGAGCCGAAGTGCTGGAGAAACTTGCTAAATACATTGAAATATGCGACAACTACGGCATTATACCTATTCATGAGAATGAGAAGGACATCTACGGAGACACAGGCGAGCGCTGCCTGGATATCCTGCGCTGTTTTGAGGGCACTTTCCTTCGAGCTGCCTATGACTTTGCGAACTTCGTCCAGTGTTCCGACGATCCTTTGAAAGCCTATGAACTCACGAAACCATATATCGGCTATGTTCACATAAAGGACGCTGATGCCAGCACAGGGAAAAACGTGCTTTGCGGCACAGGAGACGGTCATATCCCGGAGATACTATCCGATCTCTTCTCCTCCGGCTATGATGGATTCCTCACAATGGAGCCTCACCTTAAGGTATTCGCGTCTCTCGCATCCATTGAGCTTGGCGACGGCTCAAAGCAGATTGACAAGGACGTATTCCCCTCCGGAGAGGCGGCGTATGAGGCTCAGTATAATGCTCTGAAAGGTATATTGGAGAGCATATAACATGAACAGAGACGTTTTTAAGTCGATAAAACATGAAAACTATACTGTGGAGTTTGAAACTCCGGAGATGTATGTAGACAACGAAAGCCGCGGCCGCAGCGGTCATATGACCCATGCCATGGCAGAGTATAAGCCCGGGACCCGGGAGCATCATCGTCTTCAACGCAAACTGTTCCTCATTCCGCTGTGACGGTCATTCCGTGTACGGTTGGGTGGAATACCGTATATCCCATGATAATGGAAGAACATATTCGGAAGTGTATGATCTCCCCTATTCCAAGGAGCACTTTCTCGAGGGCGACTACACCATATCCGTGGAGAAAGCTATAGCATGTGACAACGGTACCATTGTAGCTATTTGCCTGCGAAACACCATGGAAACGCCTCTTTGCTGTGAGCCCTGGCTGACACCCATGTACATAAGGAGCCTTGACGGCGGTAAAAGCTGGTCCGAGCCCCTCGAGCTGTCTCCCTACAGCGGCAGACCATATGACGCTGTTTACCGCGACGGGTGCATGTATGTGCTCCATTCCTGTAACGAGCATTTTCTCGGCACCACCGAGGAACACAAATACAGGATATATAAAAGCAACGACAACGGCTTAACCTTTGAGGAGCTTTGCGTAATCCCCTTCAATACTCTGGGACGGAGCTATGGCTCAATAATATTCGACGCGGCCGGCAGCCTCCACGCCTACGCCTACAATGTAAACAGTGAGCGGGAGATGGATCACGCCGTAAGCCATGATAATGGAAAGACCTGGAGCCTCTGCGAGCCCTGCTACCTCGCCAAAGGTATCCGCAATCCCCAGACAGCGCTGCTGGACGGTATCCATATACTCCATGGCAGAGCGGAAAACACCTCCGGATTTGTGTTCTATTCTTCAACCGACGGCTATACATGGGACGAAGGCATATACCTTATCCGTAAGGAAAAGGCGTACTGCTTCTACTCAAACAATATAAACCTCCGGGATGAAAAGGGCAATTTTCTGCTTGTGCAGTACTCCGATACATATTCGGGAGCCAAGGTCAATGTTATGCACATGAGAGTGAGGATCAGGCGATAATTAAGCAGAACACATAAGCTATGCCATATCAATTAGCAATACTGTCGGGATATTTCTCTAAAGAGAAATAAAAACACCGAGACTTGTACAAATTAGTTGTTCCTCCGGTAATTTTGCTGCTTGAGAAATGAAATTTCGGTTTGAAAGAAATGTTTGTACAAGTCTCGGTGTTCCTGCTGTTTTATAAATAGAAATGTTAATTATTAATTAAAAGCGACAAATCAGGGTTTATATCCGGAACTTTCTGATAAGTTTCACGTCTAAATATGTAATTACAATTGATGGGAGGTACTCACAATGAAAATAATGATAATACTGGCATGTTGCCTTTCATTGGTATTTTCGACGCTTAATGGTCCTGCAGCACGTGTCGACGAGACCGGCGGAGAGCAGAACGTCGAATCTGAGAAGCCGGGGGATTCCACAAAGCCTACCCCGTTGCCCGCTGAAACGGAGAGTTATAAGCTGACACCGGATACCTTTGATGAAAATCTGCTTCGATACGTTGCCTCTGTTACCAAGGGAAGCTATATGGTTTCGCCCCTGAGCTTCCGCTATGCCCTCAGCCTTCTTCTGGCGGGC
>JAAZBA010000174.1 GCA_012514045.1 Clostridiales bacterium
CTCAAATCCCTTCTTCGCCTCCTCAAGGGAGGGAAGGGGGCGATAGATCATCGTAATGTCTTCCTTTACGACCTCAAGGCTTGTTTCTTCAAATGTCCTTATCTGTCTGCAGGCTTTGATCGCGTCCGCCGCGGCTCTGTAACCTACCTCACGCATGCCCTCAACGTTTGAAGTTGTAGTACCTTCACCCGGTCTCGGTCCCACGTCACCTACCGCGCCGTTGAAATACAACGTAGTGCCGCCGATAACAGCGTCCACTCTGTCCACCATAATGCCCGGCCAATCCCTCGATATGTCGGGAGTCTTGCCTATAGCGGTGGGATGGGCTCCGTAATGGATGATATTGGCGTAGCTTTTTCCGTTTCGGATAAATCGGATAGCGGTCATTGTTGGATCGTAAGAACCATAGGGATTTTGCCCGAGAACTACGGAGCCGTTCTCAAGAATCTGACGGCGGTTGACTCCCACGTCGCTCTGCACCGTAGCGACACCCATTTTGACCTCGCCCATATCCTTAATCGCCTGAAGAGACGCTTTCACGCAGCCGGGAGCCATAATACCTTCGCAGAAGTCCATGTTTGGTACACCCCAACCCCAGCAGGTCTGGGTGCAAGGACCGGAGTGAGTCTGCCAGGCGCAAACGTTTATGTCTTGCTTATCATAGCCTGTAGCTTTTGACACATAGCTGCGGATAAGGGCGGTAATCTGATTGTCAATTATGGTTGCGGTAATGCTCAGAAGTATGGATCGGGTGTCTCCTTGCTCCATAGCAAGCGCTGTTACCGTAAGGTTATCAAGCACATTCTCCGCCGGTCTCATGGGGGCATAGCCCATGAGCATTGTTCCAAGGGGCGGTGTAATATCGGCGCGGCTTACGCCTGCTCTCATAACATTCATATGGTTTCGCTCCCTTGTTATTATTTTCTAAGCTCTACTCTTCTTATCTTTCCGGAAATCGTCTTCGGAAGCTCATCTACAAATTCTACTATTCTTGGATATTTAAAAGGCGCTGTGTGGCTCTTAACATAGTTCTGGATATCCTTCTTAAGTTCATCTGAAGGGGTATATCCGCTGTTGAGTACGATTGTAGCCTTTACCACCTGACCTCTCACCGGATCCGGTACACCGGTAACTCCGCACTCAAGCACAGCGGGATGCTCCATCAGCACACTCTCGACCTCAAAGGGACCGATACGGTAGCCTGAGCTCTTGATAAGGTCGTCAGTGCGTCCCACATACCAGAAATAATTGTCCTCGTCTCTCCATGCCATGTCGCCGGTATGGTAATAGCCGTCTTTGCATACGGTTGCGTAACGCTCCTCGTCACGGTAGTATCCGCCAAACAGTCCGCACTGCTTTTCTTCTCCCAGTTTGAGCACGATTTCACCCGTTACGCCCGGTTTAGCGCTTTCGCCGTTTAATATAATGTCTGCTTTATAGGCAGGCGAAGGCTTGCCCATTGAGCCGGGCTTCGGCTCCATACCGCTTAGGGTACAGACGGTGAGTGTTGTTTCAGTCTGTCCAAATCCTTCGCGAAGTTTAAGTCCCGTATGTTTGTAGAAATCCTTGTATACCTCGGGATTGAGAGCTTCGCCGGCGATTGTTGCCTCCCGGATCGAGGACAGGTCATACTGAGACAGATCTTCTGCTAGGAAGAATCTGTATATTGTCGGAGGCGCGCAGAACGTGGTTATCCTATACTTTTCCAGCATAGAAAGCAGATTCTTAGCGACAAATCTGCCGAAATCATAAACAAATATACCGGCTTCGCAGAACCACTGCCCGTAGAGCTTACCCCACACGGCCTTTCCCCAGCCTGTTTCCGCCACGGTAAGGTGGAGCCCTTCAGGCACAACGCTGTGCCAGTGTCTGGCGGTGATGATATGTGCCAATGGATAGGAGAAATCATGCCAGACCATCTTCGGATAACCTGTGGTTCCGGAGGTGAAGTAAAGGAGCATCATGTCCTCCACTTTTATGGCATCTTCTCCCTCGGGGCGGGTAAAAACATCGCTAGCCTCTTCGATAAGGCTATCAAAGTCCAGGAATCCTTCTTTTTTACCGTTTACTCCGAACATAATCTGCATGCTCGGGCAAACAGCTGCCGCCTCAGCCGCATAATCCGAGGCTGGATCGGGGATAGTACACACAATAGCTTTGACTCCCGCCGCATCAAATCTGTAGACAAGATCTTTTGTAGTGAGCATATTGGTGCCGGGGATGGCCACGGCGCCGATTTTGCACAAACCCATTATGGCATACCAAAACTGGTAATGACGCTTGAGCACAAGCATAACCATATCGCCCTTCTTTATGCCCGCGTTCTTGAAGACGTTAGCAGCTTTGTTTGACAGGCGGGAAATGTCTCCAAAGGTAAACGTCCTTTCGTTACCTTCCTCGTCGCACCAAAGCATGGCTCTCTTTTCCGGGCATCGGGAGGCTATATCATCGACAACATCGAAACCGAAATTGAAATCCGAAGGGATATTAAAAGAGATTTCGCTTAGTACCCCGGAATCGTCAAATTTCTCATTTATATATTTTTCAAAAACGTAACTCATAATGAAAACTCCTTGCATTAATCACTTCTGACGCATTACAACTGCTAAAAATACGCAGTCTTCACCGCCGGTAGCCACCATTCCGTGACCTCTGCGGCTGTCGTAGTACACAACATCCCCCTCATGGAGCACCTCAATGTGACCTTCATAGGCAAACTTGAGGCTTCCCTTGAGAATCATGTCGAACTCCTGATCCTCATGCGCTGACAGCGCGATAGGGGCTTCTTCTGCCTCCTTGGAGTACTTGGCAGTTACTATAAAGGGTTCCGCAATTCTGTCCTTGAAGAGGTATGCCATGTTTTCATACTTAAAGCCTTCCCGGCGCTTTATTGGCAGTCCCTCTCCTTTTCGGGTGATACAGTAGCCGGAAAGCCTTGGCTGTTCACCGGAAATAAGCTCGGCTATGTCGACTCCGAATCTGGTAGCACATTTGTATAGGAAAGTAAAGGTAAAGTCGCGCTCACCGTTTTCGTGTTCCTCATACTCCCGTACTGTAACGTCGCAGGTTTTCGCCATATCCTCGACTGTTATATCGAGAATTTCTCTCAGGGCTCTTATTCGCTCGGAAATTGCCATAATCTGATTGCTCATAATTTTACCTCCTGTATAAAATAAAAATCGCCCCAAAAATTGGGGCGAAAATATCGCGGTACCACCCAAATTTTAACTTCACGCTCGTATCCCGATACTCTCGGATGAAGCGCTGTGCCTTAACGCGGCCCCACGCGGCAGCTTAATCGAATAAATCTTTCAGCTCCGGGCTCACGGGTGATTGTTACGTCTGGGAAATTCCGCCTTTCACCATAGCGGCGGCTCTCTGTGATTTCCTGAAAAACGTACCGATCCCGATCATCACTTTAGAGAAATTATATCACAAATAAATCCTTTTGTCAATAGCGGAAAGCGGAAAATTAATGGTTTTGTAAACTGTGTAAATTGAGAGTTTAATAGTCCAGAGGAATAGCAGAGAGTACTCTTTTTCCACTCACAGCTAAGGGTCTTTTGATCCGCTTGCAATATACCGGAGTAGCTCGTTATGTAAACCATGGCGGCTGTAGAAATACAGCTGCCATGGTTTACATAGTCAGAATTTTATTAATGTTCGTAGATTGTCCAGTCAATGTTTTCGATCAGCTCGACCCAGGTTTCGTCCGTTTTGCTCTTTACATATTGGTGGAAATTCGTCGCTTCCTGTATCGGAATGTAATACCATTTCTCTGTATCGAGGTTATCGTAGAACGTCAGCATATCCCTCAGCAGCGATTCTTTATGCTTCGGAACACGGTCGAGCAAACGGTTTATCATCGCGACCGTCTCCGCTCGGGTGATCGCAAGATCCGGACGGAAACTTCTGTCTTCGTAGCCGGTAATCCACCCGCTACGCGCTGCCAACAGGATGCTCCTTTCAGCCCAATGACCGTCAATATCCGTGAACGAAAACTTCGCGCTGCTGTTCAGCTCCGCGAAACGAGCAATGATAGCGGCTAACTCAGCGCGGGTGATCAAAGCGTTCGGGCGGAAGGTTCCGTCATTGTAGCCGTTGACGATCCCGATTGAGGAGAGTGTTGAAATCGCTGTATTAAACCACTGACCCTCACTTACATCGGAGAACTCATTCCTATCGGTTATATACAACTCGCGGGCTTCTTTAGTCAGGAGACGGAAGAATATCGTTGCGGCTTCCGCTCTCGTAAGATTTGCGTTTGGCTGGAATGTGCCGTCTTTATAGCCGATGACGTAATTAAAATGATCCTTTGTGTTCAGCAGATACAGATTCGATCCCGCAGAATCCAACCGCCACCACCATGGTATGAGGGGATCAGGTTCAACCAAAATCAACAAATTCTCACGCTGATCCTCTTTTTTCGCAGTGTCATCGGTCTTCTTATATATAAAGGTTACTGCCTGTTCTTCAAAATGAATTTCTCCGTTCACCGGCGCGCTGCCTTCTTTCATGCGCGAGAAAACATATCCCGGTATCGATTTCTGAATAGCAGAGTAGTCCGTACCGATATCACCTATGAAAATCTCCCTGGACGCTATAACATTTCCGTCTTCATCCTCATAGTTTACAGTTACCTTTCCCTGCTGATATTCTATCTTACCATATACAAAGGTAACTATCTGCTCTTCACGACCGATTTCTCCGTTCACCAGCGCACTGCCTTCTTTTACACGCAAATACCTGTATCCGGGTATCGATTTGCGTTCAGCGGAATAAGCACTGCCGATATCACCTGTTAAAACCACTTGGTTTGCTATGGTATTGCCGTCTTCATCCTCGTAGTTAACAATTACTTTTCCTTCTTGACGCTTATATACATATGTAAGAACTATCGGATCCTTAGTGAATACGCCTGTTGCTTCTCCACCAAGAAGCTCAAGAAAATCATAGTTTTCGAAAGCTTTCTGTTCGCTCTCATAGTAAGTACCCTGAACGCCTTTAAGAATTATATCATCATGCAGAGAGTTTCCATCAGTGTCCTGGTATTTGACTGTAACCTGTCTTGATACGCCCACAACGGTCTGGGGTGATTTCCCCATTTAAAGCCGATTCCCACCCGGACCGCAGATATATATGGAGCAAATCTTTAAGTTTCCGGTATTGTCAACCGTATGTTCAGCGTTTACCGAAAGAGGAATGGGCTCACCATACACGGTGTGATCATCTTTATAAAACTCAAGCTCCAATGAGTATCCTTCGGGAATGCCCTGAGAATTTACCCAGACCTTTTTCTTTTCACCATTGACCACGATCCACTCGATTTCTACTCTATCAATATAACTTTCCCATTTGGCGGTAAATGTGGTATTTCCTGTAACTGTATAAGAAGCGCCTGCCGGATAATTCTCCACATTGTTCCAGTAAAGAAACTCATATCCCACTCTTGTGGGCGCTTGCAGAAGGTTGATGGTTTCATTAAGCATGTAAGTTTTGGTAATGGTTCCGGTCTGTCCGTCAAGTGTTCCGCCTTTTAGGTTAAATTTAACAGTCGCAGTTCCGCCGGTAATCGAGTATGACGTCTCAGCGAAAGCAACCATGGGAACCATACTGATAACCATGATAACAGCCAAAACGAATGCCAAGTATCTGTTTAGCGTTGATCTCTTAATTTCATTTTTCGTTTCATTTTTCATAATGCTACAAACTCCCTCCATTTTTTTGTTTAATCGAAAAGTTTTCATGTTATTCAGCACTGATCCCGTTTTTCAATATCAGAGATTTTCTTATATTTTCTTAATAATAGCCTCTGATCTTTCATAAGTCCTGGAAAGCTCTCAAAAGCCTGTTTGGAAATGACAATGAATAACCTCCAAATATATGTGTGGTATTATACTAAGAAGAGACTGAATTGTCAATACTTTTGTACTTTAACTGCATTATTTTTTGTAAATTTCAAGAATAATTGTCCAAGGGGTAAAAGTTTGCAAGTTGTAAAATGAATTGCCCAAGA